>JALGXV010000335.1 GCA_029821885.1 Candidatus Hebobacteria bacterium | reverse complement strand
GAGGCGGCAGGCATAGGCCAATGCATCCGCGAGGATCAAGCGGCCCTCCGCGTCCGTGTTTACGATCTCGATCTTCTTTCCGTCAAACGCCTTGACGACGTCGTCCGGCTTGTACGCGCGACCGCTCGGGAGGTTCTCGGTGGCCGGCACAATCCCTGTGACATCTAGCTCCAACTCCATCTCGGCTATCGCGCGCATGGCCGCCAAGACGGCCGCGCCGCCGGCCATATCATGCTTCATCGTGGTCATTCTGTCCGCAGGCTTCAGGGAGAGACCGCCGCTGTCGAATGTCAGCCCCTTCCCCACCAACGCGACCCTGGGGTCATCCGCGGTGCCGCGCCAGCGAAGCACGATCAGCCTCGCCGGCTCCTCGCTTCCGCGGGCGACAGCGCAGAGCGCGCCCATGCCCAGTTCGGCGACCTGCTCGGGCCCGAGGACCTCAACTTCCAGGCCGCACGCGGCCGCGATCTCAGCCGCCTCGCGGGCAAGCCGAGAGGGCGTGATCTCATTGGGCGGGAGGTTGACCAGACGCCGGGCGTAATTGGCCGCTTCGCCAGAGATCTTGCCAGCGCGCCCGGCAGCCACCACCGGATCGTCTACCTCCTCGCTTGGTACACCCACCACTGTTAGCTCGGACAACTCGCCCGGGACATCTCTCTTGCTCTTGCACTCCTCTCCCCGGTATAGCCCCACATACGCACCTTCGACAGCCGCGCGCACAGCCTGCTCCGGGCGCACCCCGGGTGGCATTCCCAGGTGGAGTGCAAGGCCGACCCGCCGGCAGCCGCGCCCCTGCAGATGCCGGGCCGCGGCACCGCTGGCCCGCCGCGCCGCGAGGAGCGGATCGCCGCCGGCCTCGCCGAGACCCACAACAGCCACCCGCGCGCAGGGGAGGCCGCCCCTGGTATGGATCACCGTTATCTCGGACTGCTTGCCCCGTATCTCGCCGGACTCGATGAGTCCCCCGATGAGGCCGCCCAGAGACTCATCGACCTCGGCCCGCTGCCCTGAGGGGCGCGCTCCCTCGAAGCAGCCAATGACGAGCGCGTCGCCGTCGTAGTCCGTAAGAGAGACAGCAGAGAAGCGCACCTCCACCCGGATACCCTCCCTTCTGTGAGCACATCAACCACGCTAGCAAGAGCTACCCGATTTCGGTATAATCGAGGGCGTCGCTGCGCCCGGGGGGCGCGTGCTCGGCCGAACTTGCCGACCGGACACGTGTCTAATACGGTGGTGGAGGGGCGAATCCCCTCCTCTGTTTGCTCTCACAAGGAGATTCTGGATGGCCCAGCTATCCTCTGACCCGCTGGCAGAGGTCCTGGTGGGTGCTGGCTTGGTGTCGCGGGATCAACTGGAGGCGGTATCCGCCTCGCGCAACAACGACGTAGAGAGGCTCGACGAGACCCTCGTGCGCCTGGGTCTGGCGAGCGAGGAGGACATCTTCTCTACCGTCGCCAGCCACCTGGGACTGGAGTACGTGGCCGAAACCGATCGGGACATCGACCCGGAGCTACTCGCGCAAGTGCCGAGCGAGTTCGCGATGCGCCATCAGGTAGTACCGCTGCGGGAGGAGGACCACACTCTTGTGGTGGCGATGGCCGACCCGTTCGACCTAACGGTGCTCGACGACCTCCGGCTCCTGACGCGCCGCGATGTTCGGGCCGTCGTTAGCCCGCGGCGCAAGATCGCCGAGGCCATCGAGCGATCCTATATGGCCAAGATGTTCCGCGACATCGACGACATGCAGCGAGAGGATGTGGCGGAGGAAGACCTCGAGATCGCCGACCTCCAGAAGATGGCCCGGGAGGCGCTGGTCATCAAGCTGGTCAACCTCATCCTCCATCAGGCGATACAGGAGCGCGCCTCGGACGTCCACGTCGAGCCCCAAGAACGTGAGCTTCGCGTCCGGTACCGCGTCGACGGCGTTCTCCATGACGCTTCCTCGCCCCCCCGGCATCTTCATCCCGCCGTTATCTCCCGCGTCAAGATCATGTGCGATATGGACATCGCCGAGCGTCGCCTTCCGCAGGACGGCCGGGTCAGGATCAGACTCGGCGACCGGATGATCGACCTCCGGGTCTCGACGATCCCCACCCTTCACGGCGAGAGCGCTGTCATCCGGCTGCTCGACCGCTCTGCTGGTCTGATGAGGCTCACCGAGCTCGGTATGCCCGATGACACGTTCGACGAGTTCCGCCAGCTCATCAGACGGCCGCACGGAATCATCCTGGCGACGGGACCGACCGGCTCCGGCAAGAGCACCACTCTTCATGCCGGGCTCCACGAGGTCTACTCGCCGGAGAAGAAGATCATCACCATCGAGGAGCCGGTCGAGTACGAGCTGCCAGGCGCGAACCAGATCAACGTCCGACGGGAGATAGGGCTCACCTTCGCCTCCGGGCTGCGGCACATCGTCCGGCAAGATCCAGACATCATCATGGTCGGGGAGATCCGCGACGGGGAGACGGCGGATATCGCCATACATGCCGCCCTCACCGGCCACCTCGTGTTCAGCACCGTGCACACCAACGACGCCGCCGGTGCTGTCACGCGTCTGCTGGACATGGGCATTGAACCTTACCTCGCTGCATCATCGCTGATCGGCGTGCTGGCCCAGCGACTTGTGCGCCTGCTCTGTCCGAACTGCAAGGAGCCGTTCCAGCCGACGCCGGAGGAGCTGGGGGAGATCGCCGTGCCAGCAGATCAAGCCGACACCATTACGCTGTACAGGGCAGCCGCTTGCGACTCGTGCCGCGATGGCTACCTGGGCCGCACGGGCGTGTTCGAATTCCTTCTGGGGGATGATGAGGTGACTCGGCAGATCCTCGACAAAGCATCGGCCAACGAGATAAAGCAGAGGGCCGTGGCCAAGGGGATGCGGACCTTGCTGGCAGACGGCCGCACGAAAGTGCTGGACGGCATGACCACGATTGAGGAGTTGATGCGGGTCTGCCAGCGGGATGAGATCTAGCATGGCCCGATTCCGCTACGTTGCGCTGGACCGGTCGGGCAAACAGGTCGCGGGCGAGATCGCAGCCGAGACCCCCGAGGACGTCAAGCATCGTCTGCGCGATATGGGCTACTTCCCATCGCGCGTGGAGGAGGCGGCCGCGGTCGCGCTGGGCCGCCCGGCCGAAGCGCGGCGGCGCCGCGGCATCAGTGGCACGGACGTTGTAGTGATGAC
>JALGXV010000334.1 GCA_029821885.1 Candidatus Hebobacteria bacterium | reverse complement strand
TGAGGAAGACGCCGGCCGTGTTGGACTGGCGGATGGAGTGGGCGACTTTGCGGAGAGCCTTCGACATCAACCTCGCCTGGAGCCCGACGTGAGAATCCCCCATCTCCCCCTCCAGCTCGGCGCGCGGCACCAGCGCGGCGACCGAATCGATCACGAAGATGTCAAGGCCGCCGCTGCGGACCAGAATGTCGGCGATGTCCAGCGCCTGCTCTCCGGTCTGCGGCTGCGAAATAAGAAGAGAGTCGAGGTCGACGCCGACAGCTTGCGCGTAGGTGGGATCCATCCGCTGTTCGGCATCGATGTAGGCGGCCGTGCCCCCCGCACGTTGCGCCTGCGCGATGAGGTGGTAGGCCAGCGTGGTCTTCCCGGAGCCCTCGTTGCCGTAGATCTCCGTGATCAATCCCCTGGGGACTCCGCCGACGCCCAGCGCGATGTCGATAGCGAGCGCGCCGGTCGGAATGACATCCACGGCAAGGCGCTTCGAGCCTCCCAGCCGCATAATCGAGCCCTTTCCGTGTTGGCGCTCGATCTGTGTCATAGCAAGGTCAAGTGCGTGAGCCCTGTCGCTCGTCTTCTTCTCGCTCATTCCCCTTCTCCATGGTCCAGCAAGTGCTCTTCGAGTACGTCGTGGAGAGCGCCCTTGGGTGTCAGCGTGCTCTCCATCAACAGCACTCGGTCGACGACGGCCTCGCCCAGGCCTGCCTCCGCCATCTCCTGGACGAGCGCGGCCAAGGCCGGGCTTGTCCGAGGTCGGCGCGCGCGGCCCAGCGTCAGGTGAGCCTTGAAGGGCCGCCGCTCTCGATCGAATCCGCGTGCCGAACAGGCTGCCTCTACCTTCCCGGCCAGCTCGCGCAGCTCGGCCGCACCCGCATCGATGCCAGCCCACGCCACTCGCGGCGCCCGGGCATTCGGGAATACGCCGAGCCCGCGAAAGTGCATCTTGAACTCCTGGGTGTCGCCGACGGCGCCCGAGACCGATGCCCAGAGTTCCGGGATGGTAGTGCGTTCAACATCGCCCAGGAACTTCAGCGTTATGTGGAATGTGTCGGGGTCCACCCACTTCCAATCTCCCTCCGCCGCGCGCAGCCGCGCCTGAGCGTGGCGGAGGTTCTCTGCTCGGCCCAATGGCGCTTTCACCGCGACGAAGCAGCGCACTGAATCGCTCACGCTGGCACCCCCGCCGCTTGGCGCGTTCGAAGCGTCCGGTACAGACGGTACAGGGCCATCTGAGCAGCTCGTTCCTTTATCATCGCCCGGTCGCCGCGCAGTCGTATCTCCTCGGTGACCGTCTCATCGGCATCGGCCAGGCCAAGGTAGACGAGGCCCACGGGCTTGGCAGCCTTCCCCCCGTCCGGACCGGCGATGCCGGTGACAGACATTCCGATGTCCGCGTGCACGGCCTTCCTGACGCCCTCCGCCATGGCGGCCGCGGCCGGGGCACTTACCGCCCCATGTTGCCTGAGGATCTCCTCAGAGAGTCCGAGGAGGCGCACTTTGCTTTCGTTGCTGTAGGCCGTAACAGAGCAGAGGAAGTACCGTGAGCTCCCCGGCACGCCGGTGATGCGGTGGCCGATGAGCCCACCGGTGCAGGACTCTGCAACTGCCAGTGTCAGCGCGGCGGCCTCGAGCATACGGCCCACAACGAGCTCCAGGCTCTCCTCGTCGGCGCCATACACATGGTTGCCGAGGCGCTGTCTTATCTCGGCTTCCACGGGCGCGATGAGCCGTTCCGCGGCTGTGCGGCCCGGGGCGCGAGCGGTGAGGCGGAGGAACACCTCGTGGGTCTTGGCGAGCGGCGCAATGGTGGGGTTCGTCTGCTGGCCGATGAGGTCCGATATCTCGGCTTCGGCCTGGGACTCGCCCATCCCGGCGATCCGCAGCACGCGAGAGAGGATCACGCCGGCGTCCCCCTCTCCGAGACGCTGGGCGAGGTACGGGAACACGCTCTCCTCGGCCATGGCCCGCATCTCTGTGGGAACGCCAGGGAGGGTGATGACTGTCTTCGATTCGCGGGAGATGATGAAGCCGGGGGCCGTGCCGACAGGGTTGGGGATGACCTCGGCACCCTTCGGTACGAGAGCCTGCTTCAGAAGGCTATCCAGCAGCTTGACCCCGCGGAAGCGGGCGAACGATCGGATTCTCTCGGTGGTGGCCTCGTCCTCGACGAGGCCGACCCCCATTACCTCTGCAACAGCCGCCGCCGTGATATCGTCGTCCGTGGGCCCCAGTCCCCCGGTGGCGAGCACGACATCGGATCGCCCCAGGCTGATGCGCAGCGCGGCAGCAAGCCGTTCGGCGTTGTCACCGACCGTCGTCTTATGATAGACGGTGATACCAAGCTCAGACAGCTTTCCGGCCAAGTAAGCCGCATTTGTATCTACAATCTGCCCAAGTAGGAGCTCGGTTCCGACCGAGGCCAACTCTACTTGCATCTGCTCCTCCGGTGCTGCTTGAGACCGGACGGAGCCCACGTTTCCACTGCTTGTGCGAGATTATACACATTTCCTTAGCGCGGCGCAAGCGGGCACAGGGCCTACGGTGACCCGCCTCAGGCCTCCGCCCCTGTCGGACTGCCGATCGCCGGACCTGGCAGGCACTTGCCACATCACGGCGAATCCGCGCTCTAGGGCGATTTCGCTGGGTTTCGCGCGGTGATGCCTGGGTCTTCGAGGAGCTCCGTTCGTGGGCACACGGAAGATCGCCGACTATACGATCACCCGCGAGCTGGGCCGAGGGGGCATGGGCACCGTCTACCAGGCGCTCTCTCCCGAGGGCGCGACGGTGGCCATCAAGACCGTGCTCTGGCCCGAGAGCGTCGATCCCCGCGGCCGGTGGGAGGCCATCGAGCGCTTCCAGCGGGAGGCGCGGGCGGCCAGCTCCCTCTCCCACCCCAACATCTGCCAGGTGCTGGACTTCGGGGCAGATGAGGACAGCCTGTACATCGTGATGGAGTTCCTGGAGGGGAATACCGTCCGCCAACTCCTCGCTGACGCCGGGGTCATCAGGATGGACCGTGCGGCGGAGATCGTGTGCAGTGTGGGAGAGGCACTCGCCCATGCACACGATCAGGGGATAGTTCACCGCGATGTGAAGCCCGAGAACATCATGATCCTGCGGGGTGGGCAGGCGAAGCTGACGGACTTCGGGTTGGCTTCGGTGGCCAGTCAGCAGACCATGACGATGCC
>JALGXV010000075.1 GCA_029821885.1 Candidatus Hebobacteria bacterium | reverse complement strand
GCATGGGCGTTTACGGGACCGAGTTCGGGACTGAGGACGTTGACTCGACCGGCTACCCGCTGGCCTCGATCTTCTCCATGTATGGCGCGGGTAACACGTTCGTCCCGATCGTTGACAGCATGAAGGACTCCTACAAGGCAGGCGACTTCATGTCTCAGCGGACAGTCGTGAACTTCAACGCCGACCTCTCAGAGACTGTCGGCGCGAAGGTCTCGCTGCTGGCTGGGCCGTCGACGAATCAGATCTACCACCCCGCAGAGAACATCGGCTGGGACCTGTCCCCTCTGTACGCGACTGGCAACGGGCTGATGGACAATGTCGTGATCGATCAGGCCTATGCTGACTGGTCGACGCGCTTCATTCTCCCGGCCGAGGTTGTCGTCGGCAAGCAGTACTTCAGTCGCGGCCAGGGCCTGCTGGCAGACAACGACCAGGAAGCCATCAAGGCCTTCAAGATCGATTGGATGACCGACTCCGTGTCCTTTGGGGCCCTCTGGGGCATGCTCGACCGCGAGCAGTTCTTCGGGGCGAGCACTTCCCCGATAGTGGGGCTCGGAGAGACAAGCGGACAGGACAACTACAACCTCTACTCGCTGGACTGGGCGATCAGTGATAGCTGGGACGTCGGCGGCTCCTGGCTCCACAGCGGATACAATGAAGAGCAGGGCTGGAGCATCGACCTCACCGGCGAGCTTGGCGCCCTCGACTTCTATGGCGAGTACGCCGAGCTCATGCAGTGGCCCAACGGCGAGGACTTCAACGACATGGACGGCGATGGTGTTGAGGGCCCTGGCGAGGCGCCGCTGAGCGACTCGGACACCGCCTACCTGGCCGGACTGAAATGGAGCAACCCCGCGATCTGCATCACCGGTGAATATGGTGAAGTGGACGCGGGCTACGCCCTCTCGGTCCCTGGCTCTGGCTGGTCGCCTGTATGGGGCCTGGTAAGCTCCATGGGGATGTACGACGGCTTCGGCGGCTTCAACCTGCCGCTTTCCGCCCTGCATCCAAATGCGTCCGTCGATCCACACGACATCAACTGGATCGACCGCCAGCTGTTCCTCGACCCGACCAACATCGCTCGCGGCTACCACGTGAACGTGACCTTCCCGGCTCTGCTCGGAGAGGGCACACCGCTGAGCATCGACTACGCCGCTGGCGACGGGTACACGCCGGAGTATCTGGAGTGGCTGGCGTACGGTGGCTCCAACAGCGGCCTCGTCGAGCCCGACCAGTGGCGGGATGCTGACCCATACTGGACGGTTAAGCTGAGCAGGCAGTTCACGGAAAGCGTGAGCGCGAACATCCTCTACAGCCAGCGCGACGTGGACAACATTCTGGCAGTAGGGGACTATCCTGGCGAAGATGATCCGATCAAGGTCATCCGCGGCGAGGTTTGCGTCGCCTTCTAGGACGCCATCTCGACGCCGTCGACTGCTGCAGCCCCCTGGCTCGCCAGGGGGCTGCTTTTTGTGCCAGGAGGGGTTTGACTTGCCCCGCCGACGCGGTACAATACTAGGTGACGGACGGGGAGCACTTGCCCGCTGCCGCGTGTTCGGCAGTTGAAGGGAGGCACGCATCATGATGCGGACAAAGGCTCACGCAGTCCGATGTGTCCTTGTCGCCGCACTCGCAGCGTTTGGCCTCACCTTCTCCCCCATTGCGCTGGCCGCCGGCCGAGCAGTCGGACACCGCCATCGCGCGGAGGCGAGAGACGCCTCCGTCTCCGATCGCGGTGCACGCACTCAGCCGGCTGCGCCCGGCGCTCGAGAGAGCAAGGGGCCAGCGCAGCCGGCCAGAGGCGCCGATTCGAAGGCACCGCCTGGCCGGATCGTCAGATCACAGCCCCTCTCCCGCGGCCCGCAGGCAGGGATGCCTACCGGCCCGGGTCTGCGGGGCAGACCGATCGAGCGACCCCCTGCTGGCGCTTCCGCTCGTCCAGCCTACCAGCCCCCGGAGCGCAGGACGGCGCCGACTGATCCGGGGCGGGGCCTGGGGAGAGCCGACCGGCCCACACCTCAGAGCAATGGCAGAGGCCCCTACAGGCTGTACGGTGCGCCCGAGCGCAGTTCGCCCCAGGCCGTGCAGCGGCCCTACCGCCCAGCACCGGTCGCAGTCCGTGGGCGCGAGCAGCCCGCGCAGCCGCAGCGTCCACCCTCTGCCGTCGGGCGACGTCAGATCCAGCCGTGGACCGGGCAAGGCAACGACGGCGAACCGGCCCGGGAGGGTCGCCGGGCTGGTGACCAAGCTCGGCACCGAGACCGGACGCGGGAGCAGCCTAATCGCCCGCCGCAAGCCGGCCCTCCCGAGACGCGACAGCGCGGCGATCGCGCGTTTCGCGTGCCGGAGGCCAATTTCCGAGGTCCGGATGCCGACCGCCGAGTCCGACTTGTGCGCCCCCAGGAGCGCGGCCGACTGCAGACGACGCTCAGGGATCGAATCCGTGACCAGAATCTGCGGCATCAGCGACCGGACCGGGCACCGCCCTCTCAGGATACGGTGGGCAATGCCATCTCGGGCGGCGTGGCCGTGCTGGTTCGTGACAACATCAGCCGGATCAGCATCAGCTACGGTCGCGTGCGACGACACTTCGGTGAGCCCAGGCACCACTACCTGATCGCGCCTCGCAGCCGCGCCGACTACTGGCATGGGTACTGGGACGGGTATGCCGATGGCTACCACGCGGGGCGACACTATTGGCACGGCTCACGGGTCGTGGTCAGATTCTACTACGGGTACTACTGGTCTGACCCGTACTGGTGCGCCTTCTACTACCCCGGCTACTACCCAGCGATCTACCACTACTGGGGCTGGTCTCCGGGTTGGGTCTATCCGAGCCGCGTGTACTACGTGCCCGTCGAGTACGTGTACGTGCCGGCGACGCCCTACCGCTACTATCCGACGACCTACCACGTGGACGACACGGCCGCCCGCGCGGCCACAGAAGATATCCGCAGAGCATGGTTCGAGAGCGAGATCTCGACGCTCGCCTACCATCTGACAGACCAATTGGATGTCCGGGTGTACTTCGACGGCAAGTACGAGTACACCACCACGACCGAAGACTACTACGCAATGACCGTGGACGCCATGGCGACCATGCAGACGGTCGCGCTGGACTTCGACCGGCCCATCTGGCTGTCCACCCATGAGTTCTTCGTGACCGGCCGGCACGTATTCTACGACCCGCTCGACAAGCGCCAGACAGTGTACGTCTCCTACCGACTCCGCAACCTCGGCGGCGAGTGGTACATCGTTGCCGTGGGAAGCTCCTTGGAGCCGATCCGACACAAGTATCGGGACTTCAGAGCCTGAGCAGACCAGCCCGGCGAAGCTCGGGATAGGGACCGATAGAGCGGCGAACAGGCGAACAAAGGAGGCCCCGCACGAAGGTGCGGGGCCTCGTTGCACTCAGGCTCGTCGTCCGAGCTGCTACTTGAGGGGTCTGCCGTAACGGTCGAGGGAGGCGAACTCGGCGAGCGGTCGTCGGGGCCGCGGCTCGGGCCTGTCTGCTGGCACTCCGATGGGTGTGAGGGCGACCACCCTCATGTCCTCCGGAATGCCGAGAAGTGATTCCACGCGCTCCCGGTCGAAGGCGCCGATCCAGCACGTTCCGTAGCCGAGGGCCGTTGCCGCGAGGATCATGTTCTGCATGGCGATGGCGACGTCGACGCTATACCACTTCTCGTTCACGCCCGGCTGCCCCACGCCCGCCACGATGGCATCGGCGTCCGCCAGCCAACTCTGGCCGGAGCAGGCTTCGGCGAGCTGCCGCCTCAGTTCCTCGTTCCTGACAACGACGAAGTGCCAGGGCTGGCGATTGGCCGCAGACGGCGCCTGGCGTCCCGCCTCGATAATGGCGTGGAGGTCCTCGTCGCCGATCGGCTTCCGCTCGAACTTACGGACGCTGCGCCGGCCCATGATCGTCTCTATGGTGTCCATCCCCACGGGTGCTTTCCCCTTTCTATCACGCCAACTCTACTTGGCCTTCACCTCGCCCAGAACCTCTCGCAGTCTCTGCGGCGACAGCGCCCCTTCGCGCAGGATGCGCGGACCATCTCCCGCGAAGCTCACAACGGTGGACTCCTGTCCCGGAGTGGCCGGACCGCCGTCTACTATGAGATGGACGAGACCGTCCAGATACTCCAGCGCCTGGGACGCCGTCGTCGCGGCCGGACGCTCGCTTTGGTTTGCACTGGTGCTGGCGAGGGCGCCTCCGACTGTGCCGGCCACGAGCCGGGGGACTACGTGCGCGGGGAGACGGAATCCCAGCGTATCCCGTTTCGCTCGGACGGCCGCTGCAGCGTCTGCCCGCGCGCGGAGCACGACGGTCAGTGCGCCGGGCCAGAAGGCCTGCATGGCGCGCACCGCGGCCTCCGGTATCTCCTCGACGTAGGCACTCACCTGGGCCATGTCGTGCAGCAGCAGCGCAAGGGGCATCGCCCGTCTGCGGCCCTTGACGCGATATATCTGGTCCACGGCCGCTGGGCTGCGAGGGTCACACACGAGTCCGTAGACCGTGTCGGTGGGCAGGACGACGAGGCCCCCCTGCTCGAGGACCCCCGCCGCGGAGCGCAGCACCTCAGCCTCGGGCTCCTGTGGGTCGATGACTGCCACCTCCGTCTTCAGCTTCCTCACGCGGCATCACCCCCGGCGCCAGCCGATGACAACGCGGTCGATTCCCGCGTAGTCGGCCACGACTTCGATGCTGCCAAGACCGCCTCGCTCAAGCAGGTTCGCCACCTCGGTGGCCTGCCCTGCGCCGACCTCGAGCGCGGCGAACCCACCTTTGGCCAAATGGCCGGACAGCTGCACGCTGAGCCGCCGGATGACATCAAGGCCGTCCGCGCCGCCGTCGAGCGCTCTTCGCGGCTCGAAGTCGCGGATCTCCGGCTGAAGACCCTCGAAATCGCCGGTGCGCACATACGGGAGGTTGGCAACCAGGAAATCCAGCGGACCTGCCACCGCGCTCAGTAGATCGCAGCGCACGTTGAGAACGCGGTCGGCTGCGCGGTGAAGGCGAGCGTTCTGTCGCGCAAGAATGAGCGCGTGAGCCGAGATGTCCGTCGCAGCCACGCGCAGGCCGTCCAGGTGCCGCGCGAGAACGCAGGCAAGAACGCCGGAACCGGTGCCCACGTCTGCGGCCAGCCGACATCGGGTCCTCGGCGCTCGTCCGAGGGCAGCCTCGGCCAGGATCTCGGTTTCCGGCCTTGGCACAATGCTCGCGGACGACACGAGGAAGGGAAGAGAGTAGAACTCGACGCGCCCGAGGAGATAGGGGACCGGCTCGCGGCGAGCCCGACGGGAAGCGAGCGTCGTCGCGCGCTCACGCTCGGCGCACGTGAGCTCGGCCTCCGGGCGAAGGATCAGGTCCTCGGCGGTGAGTCCGCAGGCCGCTCTGACGATAAGTTCGGCCTCGGCCCGCGCCTGCTCTATCCCCGCGGCCGCGAGGCCCTTCGCGATGACCGAGATCAGGGCCGAGGCCGTAGTGCCAGGAGATCGGGGGCGCGGCACGGTCTGCTCAGCGGCTCGCGCCAGCGGCCGATGAGCCCATCCGCTCCAGGCGGTCCTGCTCGCCGAGCGCGTCCAAGATGGGTCCGACGTCGCCGTCCATGACTGCCGGCAGGTTGTGCCAGCTTCGGCCGATGCGGTGGTCGGTGACTCGACTCTGAGGGAAGTTGTAGGTGCGTATCTTCTCGCTGCGGTCGCCGCTGCCGACTTGGCTGCGCCTGTCGGCCGCGATCTCGGCCTCCTGCTCGGCCTTGGCCATCTCGTAGAGACGGGCCCTCAGGAATCGGAGTGCCTTCTCCTTGTTCTGGCGCTGCGACCTCTGGTCCTGACAGGCCACCACGAGCCCCGTCGGTTTGTGGGTGACGCGAACCGCCGTTTCGTTCTTCTGCATATGCTGGCCGCCGGGTCCCGAGGCTATGAACGACTTGATCTCCAGGTCTGCCGGGTCCAGCCCAACTTCCACGTCCTCCACTTCGGGCAGCACCGCAACGGTGGCCGCGGAGGTGTGGATGCGACCGGAAGACTCGGTGACCGGAACGCGCTGGACTCTGTGGACCCCTCGCTCGAACTTGAGCCGACCGTAGATGCGCTGCCCCTTGACGGAGAACACGACCTCCTTATAGCCCCCCATCTCCCCGAGATTCTGGCTCAGCAACTCCAGCTTCCAGCCCACCTGCTCCCCATGGCGTGTGTACATGCGAAGCAGATCGCCGGCGAACAGTGCCGCCTCCTCGCCGCCGGTTCCTGCCCGAATCTCCACTATGACATCGCGGTCATCATCCGGGTCGCGGGGGGCCAGCTCCTCGTCCAAGAACGAGATCAGCTCCCGCTGCCTCTGTTCGAGTTTCTCAAGCTCCTGCGCCAGCTCTCGATCTGTCTCCTCCGAGAGCAGGGAGCGGGCCTCGGCGATATCGCCTTCGACTCTCTCCATCTCCCGGAAGCTCTCGACGGCCGGCTCGATGCGGGCCCGCTGCTTGCCGATATCGCGGAGGCGCGCAGGATCGCTTACGACTTCCGGCAAGCCCAACTGCTTGCCCAGTTCGTCGTAATCGCGCCCCATCGCTTCGATCTTCCGACGCATCTCCTCGTTCATAGCAGCCTCACGCCTCGGCCGTCGCCTCGTCCAGCTCGAGGGCCCCTTCGAGCGCCTGCACTGCCACTTCCACTTGGTCGTCTGTCGGCGGCCGGGTTGTGATCCTTTGGAGCCACATGCCCGGTGCCACCAGCAGCGCGAGAAGACGTGACGACTTGTGCGCGCCGGCGAGCTTGATCAGCTCATAGGAGATACCGGCGATCGGCGGCAGCAGTATAATCCGCCAGAGCATCCGAGACCAGAAGTCTGGCCACCCGACCGCGGCGTGCATGATGATGCCCACGAACAGCACTGTGAAGATGAAGCTGGTGCCGCATCGCTGGTGCAACGTCCCATGTCGCGAGGTCTCCTCCGGTCCCCAGTGTCCTGTCTCCTCGAAGGCATTGATCACCTTGTGCTCGGCCCCGTGGTATTGGTACACGCGGCGCATCTCGGGCATGAGGGACGTCGCGTAGACGAATATCACGAAGAAGCAGAAGCGGACGATGCCCTCGATGAAGTTGAGCGCAATGGCGCTGAGTTCCAGGCGTTCCAGGATGGCGCTCGGCGCGAGCACGAACCCGAAGATCACGATGGCGAGAGCGGCCGCTATCGACAGAGCGTAGTGGAACGGCGAGGGCGGATTGATGCCCTCTCCCTTCGCAGCAACATCGGCCGAGGCCATCAGTGATCTGTAGCCGATGACCAGAGCTTCAATCAGCGCAGGCGTGCCGCGGATGATGGGCAGCCCCAGCAGGCGGTGCCGCTTCATGAGAGGAACCCATTCGTGGGTTGCCACCTGGACGCCGCCGTCGGCGAGCCGAAACGCAGTCACGTACCCCTGCCGGCCGCGTATCATCACACCTTCGATGACGGCCTGGCCCCCATAGGAGAAGCGGTCGTCGGACATGGACCTCGCCGCCACCTAGCTGGCTTTGGCGGCCTTCGCCTTGCGGGCCTCCTGCTGCTTCCGGAAGCGCTCGTAGCGCTTCTGGAAGCGCTCCACCCGACGCTCCGTATCGACCAGCTTCTGACGGCCGGTGTAGAACGGGTGGCAGTTGGAGCAGATCTCCACTCGGATCTCGGGCTTCGTCGCCCGGGTGACAAAGCTGTTCCCACAGGCGCAGGTAACGCGCGCTGTCATATACTGAGGGTGAATATCCCGCTTCATCTCTCGACTCCTAGGAATCCTCCCCACCCGCCGCCGACCCTAGATCATACCCACCATGCTCGACGCTGTCAACGCTTGGCTCATCATCGCCTCCGGGCCTCCTCCTTGGCCGACAGACGGCCCTCCTCCTCAGAGGTCACTTCTCCTTGCCCCACCTCCGGGGGAAGCAGAGACACTCCCTTGCAGCGCTCGTAGAGGCGAACGATGTCCTTCATGGCCCCAGGAGAAAGATGCTCGTCTCGCCGATCGCCGAACCCGAACTCGGGATCTCGACAGACGACAGCGAAGACCTGGCGAATCGCCTCCCCTTCGGTCAGGCCCGAGGGCGTCTCCGCGCCGTGGGGGCGGAGGAAGTAGGAAAGGGGTCGGCTCAGCGCATCAGCGTACTTCTCGAGCGTGGACTGCTTGACCCAGGTCTGCCTCTCCGCATAGGAGACGGCGCGCTGACTCACTCCGGCCAGCTCGGCGAGTCGATGCTGGCTCAGGCCCAGGCTCTTTCTGGCATCTCGAATCCGCCGGCCCATGTCCATGCTCGGCATTGTCCGCTCGCCTTCCGCTGGGACGCTCGAGAGGGCCGCCCCTGACGGGGATGAGGATACCATAGATCCCGTCGCGAGTCAGCGAGAACAAGAACTGTCTCTCTCCCGGGGAGCACGATCCTAGAGCGGTTCATCGCTGTCGTGCGGCCGGCGATACACAGAGGCTTCTGCGGCTGAGCCGGCGACCGACATTCAGCCTGCAGATCAGCCCTGCCACGTCTCAGGTTCCAGCGCGCTGCGGCAGAGGTCCACCTCCACCTCGAAAAGCCGATGCCAAGGCAGCGAGAAGCGCACATCGGGCTCGTCATCGAGTTCTGGCGTCAGCGGGAAGCTGGCAAGCAGGTCGCGGGCAAGGGGCCGAAGCTCCTCGGCTACATAGCTTTCCATTTGACCACAGGACTCGCCGAGCGAGAACGGATCGGCGCCCATCTGCCGCGCGCGCTCCATGGCTCGGGGCCGGACCGCGGACTGGTACCCATAGTCGTCTATCAGTCGACTCGCAACGAACTGCCAGCCACCTCCGGTGGCCGCGTGGCCGCGCGCCGGGTCGGCCGCGGCCAGCAGGCAGAGATGGGCGACGACGGTTCCGACGGTGTTCGCCGCGGTATTCCATCCGGCGAAGGCCTGGAGCTTGCCGAGGAGCTTGCGGCTCTGCAGGGCGCAGATGAGCTCCGGGTCGGCCCCGTTGCAGTAGGCGACATCGGCAAGGCCGAAAACACGACCGGCCTGGGCAGCCATCTCGACGCGTTCGGCGAGGCCCTCCGCCTGAAGAGAGAGAATCGGCGACCGGGGACAAGGGGTCGCCTGGGCGATGTCGGGCTGCGTCTCGACGGGCGTATGGACGAACAGCATCGCATCGGCCTCCATCGGCGGGACCGCGCGCGCGCCGGCGATGGAGATGGCGGTCTCCAGCGTCTTTCGGAGCGGCTGGCTCTCGAAGGCGGGATACACCTCTGCTCCCTGCTCGGCGGCGTAGTCGGGGGCAATCCCCACGGAGGTGTTGTTTGCCAGCAGGCAGTGGCGCGCTAGGAGGAGGAGTCCGACCTCGTCTGCTCCCTGGCTGATCGAGGCCCTATCCCCAGCGCGGAACTCCTCGATCTGTGCGCGGAGAGCAAGCTGCTCCGGAATGTGGATCCCGATCGGGGCCGCGTCTTCCTGTGACAGCGCGAGGTAGTCGATAACACCGTCGGCGGCCAGGCGGATGGCGGCCCGGTTGATGGCATGGTTGCGCCGCCGGGCCTCCAGGTAATCGCTCAGGACCTCTGGAGCCAGTTTCCTCTCGATCGCCGCCAGCTCTGTGCTGGCATCATGGTCCCCGAGGCGTTCCGCACGATCCAGCAGCTCGGAGTAGCTCCGAAGTAGCGTGTGCCCGTCGAGGTCGCCTGACTGAGCCACGGTCTTGCCGAGCCGCATTATGGTGCTGAACGCGAAGACGGTTGCATTGGGTCGAGACGTGCGTAGCGCGCGCAACGCCTCGAGCCTGTTCAGTGCCTCCGCCAGAGGGGCATCGGGGGCTCGAGACGCGACCAGCCCGCCGAAGCACAGCATGTCCACAGAAATCACGAAATGCTCCGAATCGACGTCACCCAACCAGGCGGCAATTGACTCATAGTCGCCGGGTCGGGTGAACCAGCCCAGAGCTTCGCGCGGCGGCATGACCACGTGGAGGCCGCCCGCAGCCGCGAGCTGGCCTGGGAAGAGGCGGTTGCAGGGCCTGTCGTCGAGGGGGATGATGGCCAGGGTGGGAACCGGGATGGCGGCCTCCTCCGGCACCGGATGGCCTATTGTAGCCAGGAGGAGGCTAGTGTCAAGCGACCTTCCTCACGGGCCAAATGCGCTCTGGCCGTGGGACTTGCGCAGTACGATAGATCTGCCATTGGGGCAGGAGTCAGACCACGCTGTCCAAAATAGCGACGGGTGTGACGCGGAGGGGCGCCAAACAAGAGAGAAACGGGCTTGCAGAAGTGGCGTCTGGCCGCTATCTGTAAAGGCTACCGGGCGATTCTATGTCAGCAAGCGAGCAGCTACACACAGAGAAGAGAGAGGGCTATCAGCTCATCCTGGATGCCGCCGCCCCCAACTGGGCGGCGACAAACGCCGACGGAGCCTGGATCCTGCGACGTCTGCGCAGCGGCAAGTCGCAGGACGAGGTCACGTGGGGCTACGCCAGGCGAGCCGCCGTGAGTCTCCGGCGCGCGTTGGAACTGGTTCAGCCCTTCGCCGATGAGGTGAGCGACCTCGCGTCCACTTCGCCTCAGGCCCCTTACCGAGGTAGATCTCTCTACCTCGAACCGGACCGGCTGCGGGAGGTATGGTTCCACGTCAGCGACCAGTGCAATCTTGCCTGCCGGCACTGTCTGGTGTCGTCCGGGCCCGGTGGTGACCCAGGCCTGGATGCGGAGACACTCCGTGGCACCATCCGGCAGTCGCGCGACCTCGGGGCCGACACCTTCTACTTCACGGGCGGCGAGCCACTGCTGCGGAGGGATCTCCCCGACCTTCTCCGCGAGGTTACCACGACCTATGGTGCCACCGCGGTTGTCCTGACGAACGGCACTCTCCTTCAGGGTGAGCTGATCGAGACGCTGGCTGCCTTGCCTCGGGAGCGCCTCTTCTTACAGGTGAGCCTTGATGGCTCGACCGCCGCGCGCAACGACGCGCTGCGGTCCGCGGGCAGCTTCGACGGCGCGGTCCGTGGCATTCGGTCTGCTGTCGCTGCCGGCCTTCACGTCACCGTGGCGACTGTGGTGCTGCGGAAGAACCTGGACGATCTCATTCCCATAGCGGATGTGGCTCATGGCCTCGGCGTCGAGCACATGCACTTGATGTGGCAGCACGTGCGCGAGCGCGGCGGGCACCTGCCGCGGGCGGGAATGAAGGCCCTGGTGTCAGCCGCCGTCCGGCTACGCCATCACGCTCGTGCCATCGGCCTGGTCCTCGACAACTTCGAGAATGTCCGCCGGACGGTGAACGGCGACCCCGGGATCAAGTATGATCTCTCCAACGCCTGCTGGGACAGCCTCGCCGTCTACCGTGACGGCCACGTCTTTCCCTCTGCCTGCCTCGTCGGGATACCCTCTGAGGATGCTGGCTCCTTGCTGGCCACGCCGCTGCGGCAGATCTGGCTCCAGTCCGAGCAACTGGCTCGCCGCCGAGAGCAGAGCGTCGTGGACGCGGACGGCCTGGATGGAGACCCGTGGGTCTTCCTTCACGGCGGCGGCGACCCCGAGCAGGCCTACTTCGCATCGAATGGCAACGGCGATGTAGCTGCCGACCCGTATCTCCCGCTCCACCGGGCCATCGCTCGGAGCATCATCGATGAAACGGTGAGAGAACGCCGCGCACTCATGGGCTCGCCTCCGCCAGGTCCCCTGGTCTACCAGCTCATGGGAGACGACGGATACGGCTGTCCGACCGAAGCCGGAGTGAAGAACGGCGGCGAACACAAGGTCGATTTCGTGCACTCCAACTGTGTCCTGATTCAAGACGTCGTCGCGAAGTCGAGGGCGGAGATACGCGACTACTATGGCGAGGCCGCTCGCGAGCCCAAGACGGAGATATGCCAGCCCATCGCCATCGATCAGCGACACCTCGCGCACATCCCGGACGAGGTCATTGCCCGCTCCTACGGCTGCGGGAGCCCGGTGTTCGCGGCCGCCCCGAAGCCGGGCGAGAGGGTGCTCGACCTCGGCTCTGGAGCGGGCATGGAGGCCTTCATCGCCTCCCGCCTCGTCGGCTCCGGCGGTGCGGTGCTGGGAGTCGACATGACGCCGGACATGCTGCGCTTCGCCACCGATGCCCGCCGCTCCGTGGCCGCTCGACTGGGCTACGACAACGTGTTCTTCATGCGCGGACTGCTCGAGCATCTGCCGGTCGCGTCGGACAGTGTCGACGCCGTCATATCGAACTGCGTCATCAACCTCTCGCCGGAGAAGCTGAAGGTCTTCTCTGAGATTCGAAGGGTGCTGAAGCCGGGGGGCCGTGTGGTGATCAGTGACATCGTCAGCCAGTCACCTTTACCGCCGGAGATTCGCTTCAACCCTCGCCTGAAGGGGGAATGCATCGCCGGGGCGCTCACCGAGAGGAAGCTGCTCGTCACTCTGACGAAGCTGGGATTCGTCGGGATCGAGGTGCTCCAGAAGAATGCCTGGCGCACCGTCGACGAGGTGAACTTCGACACGGTGACAGTGCGAGCGCGCAAG
>JALGXV010000333.1 GCA_029821885.1 Candidatus Hebobacteria bacterium | reverse complement strand
GGCCGTCCCCGTATCCCTGCACCACTCCGTGCTCGACACAGTACTCGATGTGCGGGTAGGCCCAGAAGTCCTCGGGCACGTCGGGGAAGTCGCGCGGGTCGGCCGGGACGTAATTGGCCAGCGCCGCCTCCCCGCTCGGCGCGACCAGGGAGCGGGCCACGTACACCGCCATCTGCCCCCGGTCGACCTCGTACTCGGGGTGATAGGTGCCGTCCTCATATCCCTCGACCACATTCTGAGCGACCGCGTACTCCACATGGTCGAGGGCCCAGAAGCCCTCGGGCACATCGGGGAACGTGGGGTCGCCGGCGAACTCCGGCACGCTCTCCTCCCCGCCGGCCACGGCGCGGGAGATGTAGACGGCCATCTGGTCGCGGGTGACGGCGTACTCAGGACGGTACATATTGTCCAAGTAGCCATAGACGATATGCGCGGCCACACAGGCCTCGATCTCGGCAAAGGCCCAGAAACAGCTCGCCACGTCGTGGAACCTCGCGTCGAGGTCGCGCACGAAAGCGTCATCCTGCTCGTTCGTGTCCCCAGGCACGAGATCGGGCGCGTAACTCCTGAAGGCAATGCATCGGCCGTCCGCCGTGATCGTTGCGCTGCCCGCGCCGACGGCCCTCCCAGTCAGGCGGATGCTGACAAGCTCCGTCGTGCCCGCCACACGGTCACGGAGGTAGACATTCGCGCCCCCCCAGGGGGCGTCGTTGGTGTCACCGGGCGCAAGCCCGGTCAGATCGGTGTGGAAGCAGACGTATCGGCTGTCGCTGCTCAGTCCTCCGGCGCGCCCGTCGCAGTCGGTGGGCTCGCCGTCGCACCTGACCTCTTCCCCGCTGCTGTCAACAGTCATTGGCTCTGTGATGCTCTGGAGCCGATCGTGGAGGTAGACACTTCCGTAGCTGTGGCACAGGACATAGCGACCATCGGCGCTGATCCTGGGGTGGTCGCCCCAGCCAACATACTCCGTCGTGCCCGCCATCCGATCCCGGACGTGCAGGCCAGGAAGGCCTTCCGGCGCGAGGTTGTTGGAGCTGGTGTCGAAGACGACATAGCGGCCATCCGCGCTGATCGACAGCCAGAAACTGTCGCGGTTCGCCTGCTCCCCGCTCGTGCTCACGCTCACCCGTTCGGTGGTGCCCGCGATCCGGTCGCGAACGAAGATGTCGGCGCGCCCGTTGGTGTCACCAGGCACGAGATTGGTCGCTTCCGATGAGAACGCGACATAGCGGCCGTCCGCGCTGATGGAGACTCCGCTCAGGTGGCCGCCGTTCGCCGGCTCGCCGCTGCTGTTCACACTCACCGGCTCGGTGATGCCCAGGAGTCGGTCGCGCAGGAACAGGTCCGGCTGGTCATTGGTGTCCCCGGGGATGAGGTAGGAGGCGTAAGACGAGAACAGCACATATCTGCCATCGGAGCTGACACGGCGGCCGGCGCTGTGCCCATTTATCTGCTCCCCGTTGCTGTCCAGGCTCACCCGCTCGGTGGTGTTCGTGACCCGGCTGCGCAGGAAGGCGTCTCCCTCGCCATTGGTGTCGTTTGGCACGAGGTTATCCGCATGTGAGGAGAACACCACGAACCGGCCGTCGGCGCTGATCGCGGCAGTTGGGCAGTTGTCGAAGGGCGGACTCTGTGTGACGCTTTCCTCCCCGCTGCTGCTCAGGTTGACGCGCTGTGTGACGCCGGGCAGAGCGAAGGCGCTGGTAGCCCAGAGCAAGAGAGCCATGCATGGCACCATGCGAACCAAACCCATGGCATGCACCTCCGTACGTCAGGCGATGGCGTGAGGGCGCGGCCGCAGACTCGAGGCGGTTATCCCTCTCAACGATTAGACGCGGCGGCCGGGTCAGGAGTTCTTCGGCGCTGCTCCAGGGGAGGCACGGGTCCCCGATGCAGTTGACACAGAAACATTTGTTCGCCATACTCCACTCTCGGCGGCGTCTTGCCGAGGAGTTCCTGCAGCACGCGGACCGAACGCGGCACACACGGCTGCAGACAGCGTGCTACTATTCGTCAGTTCTCCGAGTGAATGAGGGAGGTGTGAGCGATGAAGAAGACATGGTGGCTGGCGGTTGTGCCGGGAGTGCTGGGGCTGATCGCAATGGTACTGGTGGTCGTGCTGCTGGTGGTGAAGGCGCTGTGGGCGTGGACCGTGCCGGACCTGTTCCCGGGAGCGGTGAAGGTCGGTCTGGTGGCGCGGGAGATCTCCTGGCTGGCGGCCTTCAAGGTGGCGATCTTCGCGGCCGTGCTGGCCGGGATCGCGGGGGCGCGGAGGTCCGGGTAGCGGAGGCGGGCCGGGCGGAACTCGAAGGAGGAGGGACGCCGCCCGTCTGACGGGGACGCGACATGCCCTATCTAATCCAAGGGGATGAGTTCGAGATCGGGCTCGACTGGACGCGGCGGCTGGCGCCGGTGATGGCGGAGTCCCGCAGCCTCGTGCTCGCCGACGCCACCCACCGGGTGAGGCAGTCCTTCGGGATCATCCCCTTCGACGAGCGGGAGGAGGCGGAGCGGGTGGGGGCGCGGTTCGCGGACATGGGGTTCGCGAACTTCGTCGTCGATGACCTGCTGCCGGTGCCTCCGTTCCGGCTGCTCGGGCCGGGCGGGCAGATGCCGGAGGAGAAGATCGGCGTGGTCGCGCTGGGGCGGCTGCTGCTGGAGGAGAAGCGGACGGTCCGGGAAGGCGACACCCTGACGGTCGGGGTCTCGTACGCAAGAATCCCGATCGGGCATGCCCTGCCGAGAGACGCGACGGTCACCCGCGAGC
Organism: Candidatus Hebobacteria bacterium; assembly: GCA_029821885.1. Taxonomy (GTDB): domain Bacteria; phylum Armatimonadota; class Hebobacteria; order Hebobacterales; family Hebobacteraceae; genus Hebobacterum. The sequence goes on along the minus strand of JALGXV010000333.1, from coordinate 450 downwards.
GGACGCGCTACTACCTCGACCTGCTCACCCGGGAGAAGCACTGGCGGGTGCGGGCGGGGACGCTGGCGCGGATCGTGGCGGTGTACACCGATCTGGACGTGTCGGAGGCCTACCTGAACGACGGGGTGCGAAGCCTGTCGCGCAGCGATGAGCGGATCCGCGCCTTCCGGCGGGAGCGCGACTGGGACCGATACCTGACGTGGCTGCTCCAGGTGCGGTACGCGTGAGGGCGGTGCCGGCCCAGCAGCAGGGCGTGGGGCGCTTTCCGAGAAAGCAAGCTGTAAGTCATCGCGAGGAGGTGGCGCCGATGGTGCGGAGATCGATGGTATGGGCGTCGCTGCTGATCGTGCTCGCCGCCGGGATGGCCTGGGCGGCCGAGCCCTGCCGGTTCGTGGTGATGGGAGACAACCGGCCGCAGTGGGGTGGCGACGACGTCGTGACCCCCTCGGT
>JALGXV010000074.1 GCA_029821885.1 Candidatus Hebobacteria bacterium | reverse complement strand
GATAAGAACGGCCCGCAGGCTGACGCCTCGACGGCGCACCGGCTGACCGCGCGATGTGTCAGTCATTCGTGCGGAGCTTCCTCTGGCTCGCGGCAGACTGGTGGCGGATACTTACCTCCGTGGCCGACTTGCATCGGTATGGTACACTTTCTGTCGCGAGCGGCCCGCCGACGGCAAGTGCCCGCGGTGGTCGACATCCCGGCAAAGCAACAGGGCGGAGCGCCTCCGGTAGAGGCGCTCCGCCGCGGCTGATACGTCCGTCTCGGCCCGGCCGAGACGGCAACTGTCCCTTCGCCGGCGAGAGGGCCTGCCCGGATCGGGCCTTCCCAGCTTCGCCGGCTAGGCTGCCGCCATCATTCCCAGTTGGCTGTGCGGCCGCCTTTGCTGTACAGGAAGGTCATGCCCTGAGGCGGCACTCCGCACTCGGCCAGATAACCTTCCGCCGAGCTGTAGGGTGCACAGACCCAGCCTATGGCCTCGAGATCACCTTCCTCACTCATGCTGATCAGGCGCTGGGACAGCACCCATGAGGCATGGCCGTCGGCCCATCCAACATTGACGCCGCCCAGATGGCGGGCGCTGGCCTTCCTCGCCTCCTCGTCGTACCCGCTGGAACTCCACCAGAGGTTCAGGGCGTGGACATTCATACACTCCGGGCAGCCGCCGCTGCCATCGGGGCAATCGTTCAAGCCCGCGGCCTGGCCACCCCAGCTCCACGACCAGGGACCAATACCAGCGCACTCCGCACAGCAGACGTCGGGATAGGCAAGGTGAAGAAGTTGCGGTTGAACCCGCCGTCACCGACGACGGGGGTCCTAACCACATCCTGGAACTCAACTATCTTCTTCTCATAGAGGACCTGCTCGTTTGTGCCAATGGTCTGGACGAAGGCCTTATGCGCCGGGCCTCCTGCTTGCCCCCAGGATGTCCCCGGCACTGCCGAGCGCCCCTGCAGGATGGAGTCGGTCACCTCTCCGCCCCATCCCGGCGGGAAGGCGCCGTGCGTGCAGGGGCCCGGGAGGTCCTCGCCGCCCCACATACCCTCGCTGGCCTTCAGGTATCCGAGCCAGTCCGGGCCCGGCAGAATAAAGGTCGCGCCGGATATCAGCTTGGCGCTGGGGCAGTTCCACACGTCGCGGTTCTTGACGTACTCGTTCAGCACGACCGGCCAGGTGAGATAGGGGTTGCCCATGTTGGCAAACCACTGAATGCGGTCCCAGGCTTCGGCCTCGCTGGCGTCCTCCCCCCAGCAGGGCCCTGGCCATCTATCGGGCGCGCCGCCGGGTGCCGCCGCGAAGTAGTCAAGGGCCTCCTGGCGGTGCTCGTAGGGGGGGAAGGTGTCGTTATTGTCCGCGAAATACATCTGTAGAGCCAGAGCGACGTTCTTGACGTTGGAGAGACAGACTGCCTTGCGCGCAGACTCTCTCGCTCTCGCGAAGACCGGAAACACCATTGCTGCCAAGATGCCGATGATCGCAATCACCACCAGCAACTCAATCAACGTGAAACCACTCCGCCTACGGTTCATATCGGTGCATCCTCCCGTCTAAGAATCACTCGCGACTAGAACTTGCCGGCCGGAGTTGGACATTCTAACAGGCTACTCAGGGACCCGCTCTGTCACCTCCCTTCCGTCCCACGTTCTGTCCGGCTCGACGAATCTCTGATCGACAGCCTCGATGATAACGATTACATGGCTCTCTGTCAAGAGGGCGTGCCCGCCGTAACTTCCCGGTCCTGCCCACAGAGTTGGCCGAGCGAGCGCGGGAAGCAGAGGCGAGACGGGACCAGCTCAAGGTCGGACTGGCGAACGCCGAGCGAGGAGAGGAGCCCCCGTCGCTCGACGTCCTGCCAAGCACCGTCACGTCGTACGTAGACCACCTGCGGAGGCTGTGCCCCCAATGTTGGATCGGGGCAGCGCCCAAGGGTGCAGCAGACGCGGCGCTGGCGGTTGGCAAGATGCAGGGCCGGTCATAGGAAGGGCATGTCGATATCGAGGATCGCGCCAATGGTCATCCGGATGAATGCGATGACGGATGAGCTGAGTATCATGCCCAGGAAGAACGGAAGCGTTGCGCGGTAGAGCCGCAGACCGCCGTACCGCATGACGACGGCCTTCACGAGCCAGGTGATGAAGACGGCCGGCAGGGCGGAGTCCATAACCCAGGCGGAGGCGATCGGAAAGGCCACCGGATGCAGCGGCCAGGCGTAGAATCTGAGCTTCAGGGCCATCAGCACCGCTGTGCCCACGAAGCCGACGCCGACCGCGCCGAGCAACGAGGTGTTGGTGCCGGTTGGGTTCTCGAGCATACTTGCGAGCTGGAGAGGGACCTGCCGAGCGTGGCCGCTGGCGAAGGGATCGGCGCCGGCCCGCGCCCCGATGTTGTAGAGGACATGCAAGGCGGCCCAGAACAGACTGGGAACAACGATGACAGTTGTCAAGAGGAGGACCCACGGCAGCCGCCTGCGCTCCATGCGCCCCGCCTCCGACAGCTTGTAGGTTTCGAGCGCCCAGGGGTGCGGGTTCTGAGCGTGGTGCATGGTGAACGGGTAGGAAAGCCAGAGCATGGCCTGGCCGGTGGACGTGATCGCCGTGGTGCCGAAGATAGCGGGCAGGAGGTTGCTTGGTCCCATGCCTACCTGCTCGAAGTGGGGGGGGCCAAGCTGGGCCCGGATGCGCGTTAGCGCAAGTCCTATCAGCAGAAGGTTCGCAATCCAGGCGAGGCTGATCCAGGCGGACATGCCAGCTCGGCCGAACGCGTAGGCGAGGAACCCGATGGCGACGGCCAGGGCCAAGATTGCGCCGCGGTAGCTCATCGGCTCGTTCGAGTCATCGAGCGGGGAACGCAGCCCAAGAGTCCTCCGCAACACCTGGAGCAAGTAGTGGCGATCCAGCCAGAGCACGGATGCCAGCAGGGCGATCAGGCCCCCGAAGGACTGCATGTCGATGTACGGGAAGCCCGACGCGGTGTTGGTGGTCCAGGCGAAGTGCGTCGATATGATGAGCTGGGCCTTCCAGAATAGGTTGAAGAACCACAGCGAGAAGGCGAGGTCCAAGGGCATCAGGTAACTGAGGCCAATGAAGATCGGCCAGAAGTGGATGCCCTTCCACCGGTAAGCGTTCCAGGGCGGAAACTGGTCGATCCAGGGCCCCATATCGAAGTAGAACGGGATGACCGGGATCGCCGGGAAGAAGCCGTGGAGAGTGGCCAGACCTTCGAAGATGGCCACCAGGCCAAAGCCAATCCACATCACCTTGCTCTTGGAGAGCCTGTGCCGTTCCTCCGCAATGTGTAAGGGCACGATGGTGATCGGGAATAGCAGCTTCTCCTCGTCCGCCCACCGGCGTCGGAAGATCGAACTCAGGCTGACATACGCCAGCATCAGCGCGGTGGCTATCGCGGTCCACCACAGCGCCGGCCCGGCCCATGCCAGCAGGATGCTCGCGCGGTAGGGACTCGTTTCTCCCTCGAAGAACCCGGCGATGATCTCCAGGTCCGATACCATCAGCCATTGCGGCAGATTGGGCCACAGGATGTCGGCCCAGCGGTTGCCCGGGCTGGCGAACCAGAAGGCGTTGCAGATGGCCTCCGGCAGGGGCATGAGCAGATCCACCCCACACCACGCGGTCGCGACCGACAGCATCACGTAGATCGTCAGCAGCTCGCCCAGCGAGAAGACCCATTCGGGCTTCCGGCGCCGCAGAATCGTGTTCAGGCCGCCCAGCGCGAACAGGTAGAAGATACAGTTGTAGTAGATGGGGTACGGCGTGCCAGCGTCGTTGCCGAAACGCCAGTAGGTGAGCGTCATCCAGTAGGTGTTGAGGGGGATGCCAAGGGCACCGATCAACACCGCCCGGAAGCTGACCCCCGGTCTTTTGCTGACTGCCTCGTTCAATCCCGTCTCCCTGCCTGGCCGGCCGACGTGCTCATGTGAGCGCATGCGCTGCGCCCCGTCGGCGAAGAAATCGTTATCATTTGTACGCTCCCGGGACCGTTGAGTCCTCCCTGGCAGTGTCACATTGCGTGGAGGAGTCTGCGGACGGCCGCCCGAATAGTGGGCGATGAAATCGTTATCAGGCGGCCCTTCGCCCGGGCTTAGACGCCCGAGCGGGCCCGCTGGACGCCCGCAGCGGCGGGACGGGAGTAGGAAGAGATGAAGTGGTTCGAACAAGTGCAGTTCATCGCAGCAGTACCCATGCCGATCGAATGGGCGCGCGAGTACGGGACCACGGTCAACGGTATGTGGGCCGATCCTGACCGCTGGGGCAAGGCCGAAGTTGAGCAGGCCCATGCCGAGGGCCGGCGTGTCCTCGTGTCGGTGCCGCTCATCGCGCTGACCCATGGGGCCTATGAGCAGGAGGAGAACCGCTACCTCATGAGCGAGGTATGCCGCGATGTCTTCGGAAACGAGGCCGAGGTCAAGTGGTACTACTGGGACTCAAAGCCCGTCTATGCGATGTGCCTCTACAGCCGCGTCTTCCGCGATTACCTTCTGGCGAAGATCCAGAAGGCGATCGAGACAGGAGCAGACGTCGTCAACGTCGACGAGATCCAAACCAGCATTGGTCTCATGTCCCGGGAGGAAAAGGACCCAGGGTTCTGCCCCAAGTGCCTGGAGAAGTTCTGCGCCCACCTCGACAGAGACTCCTCCGCCCGCAGCGCGGCCGGCGTCGGGAACGTTGGCAACCTGAGAGAGAACGACTACTCCGCCCTCCTCCAACGCCTCCGCGAGGACGACGCCTTCTATCATCTCTATGTCTCCTTCCACGAGCGGGCCGCCTTCCAGACCGTCGAGGAGTTCCTCGCCGAGATTCGCTCGGCCACCGCCGCGGCCGGCAGCGAGATGGCCGTCATCGCCAATCTCACCGGTCTCGGCACCTTCCTCGAGACCCAGGGTAGCCTTTGGGGTGCCGCTTGGGGGGAGCTCATTGACTTCGTCATCATGGAGAACCTCTACCTCCTCAATCCCGGCACCTTCCAGGAGGGCAGGGCCCACTGGCTCCTGCCGCGCGGCAAGTTCACCGCCTGGTACCGCCTCGCCGCCTCCTTCCGTTCCCGCGCTCCCGCCTGGATCTGCCCTCAGATCAACGTCCCCCGCGAGCTCGCCGGAAAGCGGAGCGTCAACTACTACCTGCTGATGTTCCTGGAGGCCTACGCGAACAACGGCCGGTGGGGTTACTACTGGTGGCCTGGCGTCGACAACGAGACGCGCCGTGCCGCGACCGCGCCAGAGGCTGTGAAAGACTACACGCAGTTCATCCTCGCCCACCGAGAGTACTACGAGGGCCTAACCACCGACAACGACGTCGCTATCCTATACGCCAACTCCGCCGTGCTCGAGAACCGAAAGGGGCACTTCAAGTACATTGCTCTGGCCCAGGCCCTCGCGGAAGGCGGCTTCCAATACGACGTCCTCTATGTCGGCGACGATGTCTTCACGCCGAGCGATATCGACACCCGGCAACTCGCCCGCTACCGCGCCGTGCTCCTACCTGAGGCAGCGGGCCTCACCGAGAAGCAGCTCGAAGCGCTGAGGGCCTATTCAGAAGGCGGAGGCCGGGTGATCGCATATTCGGAGATCGGTCTCGACGCATCTCCCTCTGTCACAGCCATCACGGATGATCTCTTGCTGGACTTCTGGCACCACTACCAGGATCGCGACCGGTCGCGGATTCTCTCGCCGCTGGAGGATATGGAGGGAGCGCGCATCCAGACGTCCGACCCGCGCGTGAGTGTCGTTCGGTACCAGACAGACGGCCGCGTCGTCTGCCATGTGATCAACTACGACTATCACGAGTCGGACGACACGATAGCAGCGAAGCGCGACGTCGAGGTCAGGTTGCCGTGGAACGGCGACGCGCCGACCTCGGGCCGCTGTCTCTCTCTGGATGGCGAGCGCGAGCTTGCCGTCAGCCGAAACGGAAGCTGGCTGAGCTTCACCGTGCCGTCCATCGACCCTTACGTGCTGGTCGTGCTCGGCTAGCGGGCGCCAGCCGCACCACAGGAGCCGTGTCATGTCGAACTGGTTCGCTGACCATCCGCGAAAGGTGCACATCCTCTACGTGTCGCCCGACTGGGCGAAGCGGCGGGGGCAGCGCTTCGACGCGCGCCGGATGGCCGACTCGCTGGCGGAAGCGCGAGTCGACTGCCTGCAGTTCTACTGCAAGGACCACCACGGGATCTGCTACTACCCGTGTTCAGAGGGGCTGGCCTACGACTTCGACGTCATCGGTCCAATGGTCGAGGCGTGTCACGAGGTCGGCGTCAAGTTCATGGCCTACTTCAGCGTCGGGTTCGACAACTACGCGCTGGGGCTCCATCGCGATTGGATCCACGTGAAGCCCGATGGAGAGTCCTGGCGCATGGGACCGTTCTACTTCGCCTGCCTCAGGTCTCCCTACGCCGAGTTCTCGCTCCGCCAGTTGGACGAACTGATGGCCGCCTACCCCGTCGATGGCGTGTGGCTCGACATCGTCCCGGTCGCCTGGCGGGAGTACGAGAGGCCGGTGTACGGGTGGTGGCACGGAGAGATCTCCCACACCTGCTATTGCCGCCACTGCCACCGCCGGTTCCTTGAGCAGTCCGGCCGCGACCTGCCACGAGAGCCCCGCGCTGACGAGCAGATGGCCCTCTTCCGCTTCGGTGTCGATGGGGTCGAGAAGTACCTGAGGCAGGCCACGGACACCATCAGACGCCACCGGCCGGAGGCGGTCACGACCTACAACAACGCCGGCGTCCCCCAGGACCCAGTGTTCCTGTCGGACCTCGTGACGGTGGAGGCGCATGCGCCCTTCTACAAGAACCAGAGCTGGGCCGCACGGTCGAGTCGGGCCCGGGGCAAGCCATTCGAGGTCCTCATGCCGGGCGCGCTCCGGGGGTGGAACGGCTTCGATCAGAAGCCCGCTCCTCTCATCCAACTGGAGAGCGCGATCCCGGCGGCGCACGGAGGCGCCGCGACCATCGGCGTCATAGGCAGGCCGGACGGATCGCTGGAGCCCGGCGCGCTGGATGCGATCCGAGACTCCTTCGTGCGGCTGGAGCAGCTTGAGCCCCACCTGGTGCAGACCACGCCGGTCAGCGACATCGGCCTCCTGCTGCTCGTCGATCCGCTCGACCGCCCGCAGTCGGGCGTCGCACATCTGAAGGAGGCGCATGCGTTCCACAACGTCATGGTGCAGGACCATCTTCAGTACGAGGTGCTCTATTCGGTCGAGGACCTCCAGCGCTTCCGCGCCGTCGTGGCGCCGAACCTGACTCTGCTCTCGGAGGCAGAGGCGGACACGCTGAGGGAGTATGTCGCCGGCGGCGGGAGGCTCGTCGCCACGGGAGAGGCGGGCGCGTGCCATCCCGACGGGAGTCGCCGCGACCTCCCGGCACTGGCCGACGTCCTGGGCTTCTCGGGGCTCGAGTGGGCGCCGTGGTCGTACGGCTTCGTGCATCGGGGCGAAGAGCAGCTCTTCGAGGGCATTCCCGATATCCCGATACGGATCGCGGGGCCGGTCGCGCTGCTCTCAGACGTGTCCGGCGACGTGCTTGCCACCGTGCAGCTTCCCGAGGCCCCAGCAACGATCAACACAACCCTCCTCTGGCACGAGCCGCCCGGAGATGAAGACCGCTCACTTCCCTACATTCTCCGAACGCGGCATGGGAAGGGCTTGTGCGTCTACGCGGCCTCGGCGCTCGCCTCCACCACGACGGCCTTCCCCGACATTGCCGGCGGGTGGGCGAAGGAGCTGACGCGCCGGCTGCTGTCCACAGTGCTGCCAGAGGAGGAGCGTTCGCTGTCGATCAACGCGCCTCCCGGCTGTGAGGTTGTGCTGAACCGGAAGGACGGCCGGCTGGTGATCAACCTCATCAACCACTATGCTGGACACCCCGACTACCTGCCGGCGAGCAGAGGGGAAGTCACCCTTGGGCCTTTCGACGTGGTGCTCAGGACGGATGTCTCAGGTGCTGTCCGGGCGCGGGTCGAGCCAGACGGGCCGGAGGTACCGACTGCGGTCGAGGATGGAGCGATCCGCCTGACCGTCCCCGCCTTCGAGGTCCACCAGGTCATCTCGGTGACACCTGAAGCGCGTTGACGCAGATGCGCGTTCCTGAGGGCCGAGAGACCCATTCCAGTGCACGGGTGCCGGAATGCTGACCGCGCATGGGACACTAAGGAAAGGGACGGAGCGCCTTCGAAGGCGCTCCGTCCTCAGACCATCTGGGGATCTTGCCGAGGCAAGATCCCATCCCAATCTCAGCACATCTCAGTCTCAGTACAGCGTTGGCACGTCCGGGTAGACCTGCGAGAACGTGCTGCCGTCGACCGGGCAGTTTGAGGCAGGGCCAAACCCGTACGGCCACATTCCCTGCAGCTCCCCGTCTCTCACCTTTGCGAGAGCAACGTCGCCGAGCATCCACGCTGCGTGACCATCGAGGAAGCCCATGTTGTTGCCGCCAAGGTGGCGTGCATACCTCTTGCGGAGATCCGGATTCCGCAGGAAGGCGCCGTTGCCTGGGGCGATGCTGTAGAGGCCGCAGTCGGCCGCCCAGGAGGCACAATTCTCCCAGTCGGCCCAGCCCCACGCCCCGCTGCACTTTGGAGTGCCACACCCGAGCGCGCATAGATCGGGGGCCGCCAGGTACCCTGGCGGAATCCAACCGGGAACGAACCCGCCGTCGGCCACGATCACGTAGTTGACCACATCGTCAACGGCCGCCAGTTTCAGGTCCATGGACTTGTCTGCGCTGACGGAATACCCCCAGACGAAGACCTTCTCCCCCAGGGGCGTCGTGTCGAGCCAGCCGTGGGGTGCCCTCTGCTGGCCGACTGAGTCGGTCACCGTGCCACCCCAGCCAGGCGGCCAGGAGACCATACATGGTCCGCTGGCGTCAGTATCGCCGCCCCACGAACCCTCACCGGCTTGCAGGTGGCGCAGCCAGTCGGGACCAGGCACAATGAACCGAGCCGCGGTGATCATCTTCGCGCTCGGGCATCGCCAGACGTCGCGGTTCTTGGTGTACTCGTCGAGGATGACGTGCCACCGGAGGTACGGATTGGCGTCCGCAAGCTCTCCCAGTTCAAGACACTCGCCGTCCTCGACACCTGCGTCCTCTGAGTTCCCGGGGGCCGTCAGGAAGTAGTCGATGACCTCCCGGCGGTGCTCGTTCGGCGGAAGCACGTCGTTGTTGTCCGCCAGATACATCTGAATGGCCAGGGCGATGTTCTTCACGTTGGACAGACACACCGCCTTGCGGGCCGACTCACGTGCCCGCGCGAAGACCGGAAAGACCATTGCTGCCAGTATGCCGATGATGGCAATTACGACCAGCAGCTCTATCAGCGTGAATCCCTTGTGTCGATGCATAGTCCTCAATGCCAACCTCCCACGCGTCACTGTTTTGGTAAGGATGATGATCCGTCGCCGTCTTGCCAGCGCTTCACTGCGCTTTGCTGCCTGAGCCAACACCTCCTCTCGGGCTCGTATTCTCCGTTCGCCACCTTGTCCGGGACTCCCCGGCGTGGAACCTGCGCTAACGACTTCACACCATACCGCACCCACGGCCAGGACCCCGCTTGAGAGCCCTCTGTGCCCTGGGCTGAGGGCCTGCCGCTTGACATTCCCTCACCGCAGCCCTATCATGATAACGATTTCATTCCGGACTGTCAAGCCGCCGGAACGCGGCCACGACAGCCGGGTACCAAGGCACCAGACACTGTCGCGGTCCGTCCGCGTCGCTCCCAGGAATGGGCCGCCAGGGACCGCCTCGGACCGTGGAGGAGCACTATGAGACGCTCTGAGATCAACTCGCTCATCGATGGCGCAGCTGCATTCGCCCGCTCGTGTGGCTTCCTGCTCCCGCCCTTCGCCTTCTGGTCCCCGCAGGAATGGCCGTCGAAGGGCACCGAGGCCGACGAGATACGTGACTGCATGCTGGGGTGGGACCTGACTGACTTCGGATCCGGCGACTTTCCCAACGTCGGTCTCATCATGTTCACCATCCGGAACGGCCACCTGTCGGACAAGCGGTACAGCAAACCGTACTGCGAGAAGATGCTGATCAGCGATGTCGAACAGATCACACCGATGCACTTCCACTGGAGCAAGTCCGAGGACATCATCAACCGCGGCGGGGGCGATCTGGCGGTGCAGGTCTACAACTCGACTGCGGATGAAGGGCTCGACGACTCCGACGTCACGGTGTCGATCGACGGGGTGGCCCGCACGCTGAGCGCAGGAGGCATGGTCACCCTGTCGCCGGGTGAGAGCATCTTCCTTCCCAGCGGCCTCTACCACAAGTTCTGGGGCGAGAAGGAGAAGGTGCTGTTGGGGGAGGTCTCGACTGTCAACGATGACACCCGCGACAATCGTTTCTACGAGCAGATCGGTCGGTTCCCGGAGATCGAGGAGGACGAGGAGCCGCGCTACCTGCTCTTCTCGGAGTATCCCGATTCCGCTTAGCGGGCCGGGGCGGTGAGTGACCAGGACGGTCCGGACTCTGCATGAAAGGTCAGACGGGAAAGGAGAGGCGAGGATGAAGGTTGCGATAATTGGCGCTGGGAGCATCGTCTTCGCAAAGACGCTGCTGAACGACATGCTGGCCACGCCCGCGCTGGCCGGCGCCGAGTACGCTCTCATGGACCCTGCGGAGGCGAAGCTTCGGAGGATGGAGGCCTTCGCCAACCGTATGATCGAGGAGAACGGCGTGCAGGCCGAAGTCTCGGCCACGGCCGATCGACTTGAGGCGATCAAGGACGCGGACTATGTCATCTGCATGATCCAGGTCGGCGGCGTGGACGCCTTCAAGATCGACTACGAGATCCCGCTGAAGTACGGGGTAGACCAGTGCATCGGCGACAGCCTCGGGCCCGGCGGCGTCATGCGCGCGGCGCGCAGTATCCCGGTGCTGGTCGACATGGCCAAGGACATCGAAGAGGTGGCCAAGCCCGATGCCATCCTGCTCAACTACACCAACCCCATGGGCGTGTGCTGCTATGCCCTGGGCCGGGCCGCCAACATCTCCTACGTGGGCCTGTGCCACGGGGTGCAGACCACGATGGACCTCATCGGCGGATACGTGGACCTGCCCAAGGAAGAGATCGACTTCGAGTGCGCCGGCATAAACCACATGGCCTGGTTCCTGAAGCTGGAGCACGAGGGCAAGGACCTGTATCCGCTGTTCAAGGAGCGGTGCGAGAAGCCCGAGTACTATGTCAACGAGAAGGTGCGCATCGAGGTGATGCGGCACTTCGGCTACTTCATGACTGAGAGCACCGGGCATCTCTCCGAGTACATCCCCTGGTTCCGGTCCAGCAAGCGTGCCATGGAGGAGTTCTGCGACGAGCCGGGATTCGGCGGGGAGTCGGGGGCCTACTACACGTGGTCGGCGGAAGTGGCGAAGAAGTACGCCGAGGTCGATCCGCTGGAGTTCGAGTCCCCCAAGCTCGAGCCGCGCAGCGCCGAGTACTGCACCTATGTGCTGGAGGCGAAGGAGACGGGCAATCCCTTCAAGCTGCAGGGCAATGTGCGCAACGACGGCTACATCACCAACTTGCCCATGGGCTCCTGCGTCGAGGTGCCGGTGTATGTGGACAAGGAGGGCCTCCATCCGCTGCGGGTGGGCGACCTGCCCCACCAGCTCGCCGCGCTGAACCAGACCAATGTGACGGTGCAGACGCTGGCCGGCGAGGGATCGCTGGACGGGGACCCGGAGCTGATCATGCAGGCGATAGCGATGGACCCGCTGACCTCGGCCTGCTGCACGCTGAGGGAGGCGCGGGAGATGGCGGCGGAGATGCTGGAGGCGGAGAAGCAGTGGCTGCCTCAGTTCGAGGGCAAGAAGCTGCATCCCACGCCGAGCATCAAGGTGCCCAAGGACGTGAAGCGGGCCGGAGTGCCCGTGGACCCGGCGCTGGCCATCGGCAAGCGCTTCATGACCCTGATCGAGCAGAAGACGGACTAGCTCGTGACGAAGTGAGCGGCGGGGCGCGGGTGCGGCGCCCCGCCGCGCTGCGCGCTCCAGCGCAGAATCGGCAGGGCCCGAAGATATGTGGTCGGCGGGGTGGCGAGTCCCGAAGGCTCATCCTGCGCTTTGGCGAAACATCCGCTCTCGGGCCGGCAGCGACGGCGGCCGGACGCGTTCCCATCACCAGTGAGGAGAACCCGGTGAGCATTGGCGACGTCAAACAGTCGCTCATTGTGGAGATGAGCGACATGGATATCGTGGACACCCATGAGCACCTGCCAAACGAGGCGGAGCGACTCAAGCAGCAGGTCGACTTCGCGACTCTCTTCAGCCACTACTGCAGGAGCGATCTGGTGGCGGCCGGGATGGCGGACGCGGAATACGATCGCTTCGTGGCCCCGGGGCTCTCGCCATCAGAGAAGTGGGAGCTGTTCTCGCCGTACTACGAGCTTATCATCTCGGGCGGCTACTGCCGGGCGGCGCATCTGTCGATGGAGCGCTTCTATGGGATGTCGCGCCTGACGAGCGCGGCCGATGCGGAGACCCTCAGCGAGCGGATACAGGAGGCCAACAAGCCGGGACTGTACCGGCGCGTGCTCAAGGACGCGTGCCGAATCTCTACGGCCCTGAACTTCGCTGGCATGGACGCCGACCGCGAATTCTTCACGCCGATTCTGTTCGTCACGCACTTCGCCGAAATCGCCAGCCTCGAGACTCTGTACGCCGTAGAGAGCGAGACCGGGACCTCCGGCACGACCCTTTCCCGCTATCTTGATGGCCTTGCCCGTTACCTCGAAGAGCAACAGAAAAACGGTCTCAAGGGCATCAAGTTCCTCTTCGCCTACTCCCGCGATCTGCGCTTCGATCCAGTGGATATGGCCACGGCGGAACGGATCTTCAACCGAATCGCGAGCGAGTCATGTGGCATGCGGCCCTCCGTGCTCGGCTACGAGGAAGCTCGGCCCCTTCAGGACTACCTGGTCCACCGCTTGGTGGAGATTGCCGGCGACTTGGGCCTCGTCGCAGTCTTCCACACCGGCATCCAGGCCGGCAACTACAACAACCTGGACAACGCCCGACCCACCCAGCTCTGGAACATGTTCCGTCGCTATCCGAAGGTGCGGTTCAACCTGCTTCACGCAGGACTTCCGTTCGTCGATGAGGCGGGACTGCTGGCGAAGTACTTCCCGAACGTCACCATCGACATGGCCTGGATGCCTTCGGCGGCGACTACCACGTCGTGGAGAAGGTCTACGGGCACCTCGTGCTGGCCCGCGAGAACATCGCCGCCGCGCTGGCCGACAAGGTTGAGCAGGGGGCCATGAGCCGCGAAGAGGCGCGTGCCTGGGCGCGTGCTCTGCTGTGGGAGAACCCGCGGGCGCTGTACGATCTCGCCGAACGCGTCAGCTAGTCCGCCGACTCGACACATCCCCGGAGGTCCGATTCCGGGTGCGCTGCGCGGCGATCATGAGACCATGGGTCCTGGGCGAAGTAACCGCTTCAGCTGGCCGTGGACGCTCGGCCCACTGCGCGCCTTCTCGGCACTGTCCTCCTGACGGACCCAAAAGCCATAGGGCCGCGCAGCCAAGTTCACCTGACCTCGAACACGCACACCTCCCCGGGCCTGAGCCGGATGTCGGAGATCGTGGTGCCGTCGAACTCGGGCCAGGCCTGGGATGTGCCGTCCAGGTTCCACTTCGTACAGGTAGTCCCAGGTGTCGTGAGGGCGGCCGTCGCGGTGAGCGCGCTTTCCTTATCGTAGAGGAAGAGAATCTGGGCGCCGTCGGCGCGCTTGAGGAGGTGGTGGTACCGCTGGCCGAAGGAACCCTCGGCGGCGGCGATCGTGACCTCATGGTCGGCCGGAGCAACAGCCTGGCCGTTCAGGAGCTTGGCGAGCATGGCGTACGTATGGAAGCCCAGCTTCTTGGTGCGGTCGGCGCGGCAGAGGCCGAAGTGGTAGTTGTGGTCGTCGCCGATCATGGGGCTGCCTTCGGGGAGGTCCTTGGTCTCGTAGTAGGTGAACCGGGTGAACCGGTGCCCGCCCGCGGTGTTGCCGAGGAAGTGGGGAACAGCGCGGGCGATGAAGTTGGCCTGATCTTCTTCGCTTCGGTTCCAGGTGGAGTAGCCGCACTCGCTCATCCAGATGGGCTTGCCCGGCACACGGCTGTCAACTACCGGCAGGAAGAGATCGGTGTAGAGCGAGTCGAGGGAGTCTTCGATCGGCACGCCCGGCGGCCCCCAGCTCTCGTGGAAGCAGTGCAGCAGGATCGCGTCGCCGCAGTCGGTGGCACCGTCGGCGAACACGTCGAGCCACTGGTGATTGGGGAAGGTAAGGCCGCCGAAGAGCACCTGGCACTCGGGGTCGGTGGAGCGAAAGGCCTCGGCCGCCTGTCCGAAGAGCGATCTGTACTCCTCTATGGTGCCGGTCCACCACATATCGGAGTTCTGCTCCATCCAGATCTCGTAGGAGAGGATGTTGGGATGTCTTCTCATCGCCTTGCCGAGCGCGAGGCAGAACTCGCGCCAGTCGCGGAGTTCGCGCGGCGGGGAGTTCCACGCCTCGGCCGCCCAGCCGGGGGAGTAGCAGATGTAGGGCCGGAGCTTGATGCCGTGCTCGGCGGCGAGGTCGACGAACTCGTGGAGCCAGGCGAAATCGTAGCGGCCGCGCTCGGGCTCGTAGGTGTCCCAGTTGATATTGAACTGGACCTCATAGACGCCAAGCTCGTTCATGAGCTCGAAGTCCCTGGCGACGTCGCGCAGGTCATCGCCCTTCTCGTAGTCCTCTCGCAGCGCGAGTGTGACTCCCTCGAAGGCAGGTGCTGGGAACGACTCCGAGCGGCGTTCGCCGGAGGTCTGCTCGGCGGAGTCTCGATTCGCGCACGTGAGCGCGAGGCATGGTACCAGCGCGGCAGCAGTCGCGAGCGTGATCCAGAGGTGATTCGCGGCCATCGGTCCTCCTTCCGTGGCGTAGGAGCATTCTGCTACGCTCCAACAAGACCGTAGCGTCAGCAGAGCTGGAAATCAACTCTGGCTCGCTGAGCTCGAAGACGTGCGTCGCCAGCACGCAGTCCGGGATCTGTCCCGCGAGAACTGCGAGCATTCGCTCCTTGGGTGTCACGCGCTCCCTCCGTTACCGACTCGAGAAGCTTGGGCGAGACACAGGGCGAAGCCTCGTCCGGCCATGGCTGACACACTGCCCCTGATCATCATCTAGAACAGGATGGCGCCCTTGATGTAGCCATCGCTCTTGTTCGCCGCGATCTCGAAGGCCTTCTCTGCCTCGGAGACGGGGAAACGGTGCGTTATCAGTTCGCTCTGGTCGATGCGGCCGGTGCCCATCAGCGCGATCGCTGCCCGGAAATGCACGGTGAAGTCCGGCGCACACATAGGGGACGTGTTGAGCACCTTCAGCCCCTTGTAGTGCCAGTCATGGGTCGGCACTATCTCTTCGCCAGCATGCCAGCCGAAGATGTTGAGAATGCCGCCGGTTCGAGCCATTTGCGTGGCCGTGGTGAGAGTTCCCTTCACACCACTGGCCTCGACG
>JALGXV010000332.1 GCA_029821885.1 Candidatus Hebobacteria bacterium | reverse complement strand
TCACCGACACGCCCACCTTCCCCGATGTGCCCGAGGGATTCTGGGCGCTCGACTACGTGGAGTACGCGGTGTCCCAGAACGTCGTCGGCGGTTACGACGACGGCCTCTACCATCCCGAGTTCGAGGTGACCCGCGATCAGATGGCCGTCTACGTCGCCCACGCCCTCGTTGCACCGACGGGAGAGGCCGCGCTGGCCGATTACGTCCCGGCCGACCCGCGCAACTTCCCCGATGTTGCCACAGGCTTCTGGTCGTACACGCACATCGAGTACTGTGTCGAGAACGGCGTGGTGACGGGATACGAAGACGGCTACTACCACCCCGAAATCGTCGTCACCCGCGACCAGATGGCGGTGTATGTGGCGAGGGCGTTTGGGCTGACGGGGTAGCCGCGGCCGGGCTAGGGCTCGATGATCTCCACGAAGGGCGGCTTGGGCTTCTGCCTGATGGCGTAGACCGGGGTGCGGGCCGAGTTGACGGTCTTCACGACCTGGAGGAAGGAGTAGCTTCCCTCCGACCACACGCGGACGATGCCGTCGGCGGTGGCCCGCAGCTTCTCGAGGTGGTCGGCGGGCGCGCCGCGGGGGCTGACCAGCCCGACCACGGCGGAGCGCAGCCCGCGACAGCAGGTGGCGAGGTCCAACACGGCCTGGGCGGCCTGATCTGGGGGCAGGAACGCGAACAGCCGGCCCAGGTCGAGCTGGAAGCGGATCCCGGCCTCCTTATCGGGCGGGCAGAGCTCATCCATGATGGCGCAGATGCGACTGGCGGTGGAGTCGGCGGCCTTCTCGGCGCAGCAGTCGGCGTCGACGAAGACCACCTGCCCGGACTTGAGGCCCTTCTCCAGCTTGGCTTCCAGCCCGGCGCTCTTCATGAGCGCCCGCCAGCGGGAGTGCTTGTCGCTGGCGCCTCCGACGCGGACGTAGCGGTCACCGGCCTCCAGTGCCTCTATGGCGAAGCTGGCATCGAAGATATCCTGGTGGATGTCCACGTCGATCTCCACCAAGTAGAAGCTGCCATGGGGGATGCCGCCGCCGAGCAGATCGTCGAGCTGGGGGATGCCGGTGGAGACAGCCTCCTCGAACCGGTAGAACGGCTCCTGGAAGGGCGTCTCGATCCGGAGGCCGCCGGGGCCGATGAAGTAGAGGCTGGGGGTGGCGATGTGCGGGGTGCCGCGGCTCTTGATGACCTCCAGGTAGCGCATCCGCTGCCCCATCACGTAGCTGCGGGTGAGCAGAATCAGGCTGTCGGCCACGAACTCCTCCGGCCCGGCGCCGATCTCCTCCTCCTCCGACAGCTCGCTGGTCAGCACGGCCGTCAGCGAGGCCGCCTTGAGCGCGTTGACCAGGCCGTACACCGACTCGCGGAACCTGCTCCCCGGCTCGCCCCCATCCTTCATGTTGCTGATGCTGTCCACCACGACCCGGGTCGCCCCCATCTCGGCGATCATCTCGCCCACGAATCCCTGATCGCGGATGATGTCCTGCTGCAGCACCTCCGGAGAGGTGAACAAGACCTTGAGCTTGTTTTCGTCCTGGAGCACCCGGAAGTCCCAGCCGAAGTTCTCCGCGTCCCGGTAGATGCGCTCGGGGAACTCCTCGAAAGTGATGAGCAGGCCCGGCTCGTTGAACTTGGTCACGCCGTTGTAGAGGTACTGCATGCCGAGGCTCGTCTTGCCCGTGCCGGGAGCGCCGGCCACGAGCACCGCGTCGCCCCGCAAGATGCCGCCGTAGAGAAGCTGATCCAGACCCTCGATACCAGTTCGTACTCGATCCATGCGAATCTCCTCGGGAGCTTTTCCAGGGGGTCTCTGGATATGCGTCTTGGACATGGCGATTAGCGTCTGCGCGGAGGAAGATACCGGTACACGTCCGCGCCTGGGTAGGTGATTTTCTGGACGAAGCGTCTTTCCTCCAGCAACTCCAGTTCCTTTTGTACTTGTTCGCTCTCACGCCCCACACGCAGCGCAATCTGGCGCGCCGTGTTCACCGTGTAGGGGTTGGACTCGAAGAATGCGATGAGCTTCTCCAGGCCGTCCACCGAGCCCACCAGGCGGCCGAGGTCCCCGCTCACCCGGTAGGTCCTCAGCCCGCGCCGAATCCGGTCCGCGAGCTGGTGCAGCTTGTCGGCCTGATCCGACACGAGCTTCCGGAGCTGCCCCTCCCCCCTCGACGTCAGCCCCTCTTGGTCCGCCTCGCGCCGGGCGAGGAAGGCATCCGCCTCCGCCACCGCGCCCTCCAGGCTGTAGCCCTCGTCCAGCGCTTGCTTGATCAGGCAGACCTTCTCGATGGCACCGTAGCCGTAGGTCCGGGAGCCGCCCTCGTCGGTGGGCTCGATGACGCCCTTGTCCGTCCAGTAGGAAAGCTGCCGAATGGAAACACCACACAGCTGCGCCGCCTGGCCGATGCCGAGCTCGAGCTGTTCCAGCAATTGGCTCAGATCGACCGGGCGGATGGATGAAGCCGTGTGCTCACGCGCGTGTTCGGACATTGCGAATCCCTCAGCTTATGATAGAAGGTGGTAACATTCCCTCGCCGCGCCCCGCCCCAGGGACGCACAAGTGTGTTGCAGGCTATCACATACGTGTCGGACGGTCAAGACAGGCCTGTGATGTTTGCCGCCCACTCCCCAGCCCATCGCATGGGGGACACCCCCGCCGGTCGGCCGCCGCGGCAATTCGCTGGCCGGACCTGCCCACGCCGGACTTCCCTCGGGGGGAGCCGCGCCGGGAGGCGCCCCAGCGCCAGGTCCGTCTTCCTGCGTCTCCCCCGACGAAGGCCCGAGGGGGTGTTCCGGCGAGATGGCGGATCACGAATCGCCGCCCAATGTGGAAGAAGCGAACGAGTGGGCACGCGGATTGGTTGCAGTGCGGCTAGGCTGAATGCACCCCAACGGTAGGCGGTTGCGTGCGCTCCGCCGGCGTGCGCGAGGGGGACCGCTGGCGTCGCGGCCAGCGTCGATCGGCGCGGCCGGCGCAGCCGGGCCGGTGCAGTCAGCTCCCATGTGACCTCCGTCGGCACCCCATCGATGCGTCGACAACTGACGACTCATAGGCGCCACACATCAGTGGAGGCATCAGGTGAGAGTCGAACGGCGTCCGACGTGGCGCGCCTTGGCTCACGATACGTTTGGGCTCACGTAGGGCACTGCGGTCCCCGGAGGGCGCCGCTCCCGTTCCCCCCCCAGCGTGGGGCGGCGCTCTCCACCCTCAGCGCCAGCGCG
>JALGXV010000331.1 GCA_029821885.1 Candidatus Hebobacteria bacterium | reverse complement strand
GACGCCGCCAAGCGTCCTCCCCCTGCTCTCCGGCAGCGCTGTGCACCGGCGCGTCGTGCTGCGCCTCGTGTGAGCCCATCTCTCCGCCACCTTCATCCGGTCGTGCCGCCACGCTACTGCTCCGGCACCGCGGCGCCATGGCACTGAGCGCACTTCTCTTCGTACTGGTGGCAACGGAAGCAAACGGCGTCGGGCGAGAAGGCGGCTTCATCCTTATGCGCGAGCAGCCAGCCATCTGGATGAGGCATCTCAGCGCCATGACAGCTCTGGCAGAAGGCGGTCTGGTGGCAGGTGGTGCAGTCGGCCGCGTCCGCCCTGGCGCTGCGCGAATGCCGGTCCATCCAGTCGGCGGCATGCGAGGAGGGCCTCGCACCTTCGTGGCAGGAGGTGCAGAAGCCCTTCGTATGGCAGAGCGTGCACTCCGCGGTGTCACCCCGAGCGTGTGTTTGAACCCAGCCCTCAACGTGTGTGGCCGGCCTGCCCCCCTCGTGGCATGTTACGCAGAAGTCCGACTTGTGGCACTCGCCACAGAGCTCGGCATCCGCCGGGCTGGTCCGAGCGTGCTTCTGCATCCAGTCCTGCGTGTGCATCAAGCGTGAGTGGCACGAGTTACAGTAGTCCGGTTCGTGGCAGACCTGGCAGTACTCGGCCCGTTCCTGGGCCGTGCCGAAGTGGGACTTGAGCCAGCCATCCAAGTGGGAATCGGGCCTACGCGTCAGGTGACAGCTCTGGCAGAAGGAGGGCTGGTGGCACTCCGCGCATAACGTTGGGTCTTTTCGGACCTCGAACTTGTGGTTGGCGAACCAGTTCTCCTCCGTATGGGATGCGGGCCTCCGTGAGCCGAACCCGACTGCCTCGAATGGCATGTGGAAGGAGCTGTCGATGGCCGACACGTATGCGACGAGAGCGTGGAAATCGTCATCCGACATCTTCTCCGGTACCGGGGGCATGATCGAGCGCGGGGTGAACGCCGTGGGCGAGCGCAGGACAGCTGCCACGGCGTCAGGGTCGCGCGGCCCGTCTGGCGCCAGGTCCTGCCCTTCAATGCCCCCGCCACCGTTGATGCCGTGGCACGAGTTGCAGCGCAGATCGAGAAACACCTTCTCCCCGTGCAGCTGTGTGGGCGTGAGGTCCACGGGTCTGGGGCCGCTCACGGCGCCGGCATAACCCAGGTAGCCAAGCGTGACGAGCGACGCGAGCGCGGCAGCGGTGGCCACAGGTCGCCGGCTTGGCCGGCGTTCGGGGTTCCGGTCGAGATACGGCAGGAGAATCAGCACCAGCACGGCCAGGCCGGGGATCACAGCCGCGCCCAGAAACTCGCCCCATTCGCCCCAGGCCGTGGGGATGTATTTCAACAACTGGAAGTTAGGTAGGAAGTACCACTCGGGCCGCGGGACGTAGCCGGAGGCGCTGGGGTCGGCTTTGGCCTCCAGTGGCGCAGCATAGAAAATGGCGAAGAGGAAGAGGATCGCCAGGAGGATCACTGCAAGTACGGTGTCTTTGAAGATCTGGTCCGGATAGAACAGCGTGGGGTGCGGAACGGAGTCCTCGTCGTCCACCTTGCGGCCCGGGGGTGTGATTCCTTTCTTCCGGACTTGGGCCACGTGGAATAGCATAAGGCCGACGAGAATGGCAGGGAAGATCAACACGTGGACGGCGAAGAAGCGCGATAGAGTCAGCGCCCCGACCTCTTCGCTGCCTCGCATGAGAACGGTGATATGGTGCCCGACGAAAGGCACCGATCCGGCGATACGGGTGCCGACCACTGTCGCCCAGTAGGCCTTCTGGTCCCACGGAAGCAGGTATCCGGTGAAGCTCAGTCCCATGGTCACGAGCAGCAGCAGCACCCCTATCACCCAGATGATCTGGCGGGGGCGCTTGTACGCGCCCCAGAAGAAAGCCTGGAGCATGTGCAACGCCACCAGCACGAGCATGAGACTGGCTCCCCAGTGATGGAGACCGCGAACCAGGTCGCCCAGGGGAAGCTCTCGGGTGATGTAGGTGGTCGATTCATAGGCAGCGTTTGGCGATGGCACGTAGTACACCATCAGCAACACACCGGTGCACGCCTGCACGATGAACATGAACATCGCTCCGCTGCCGAAGACGTGGGGCCAGCCCACGCCCTTCGCCAGGGGCTCCTCCATGAACTCCCGGACGAGAGTGACCAGTTCAGTCTGTCCGTCTATCCACCGAAGGATCTTCCTGATCATCGTTCGACCTACGCAAGACGCACGTAGAGTGTATCCGCCTCCACTTTGTGCTCCAACCTATCGAGCGGCCTGGGCGCCGGACCCTTGGCGACGGCTCCGTCCTGCGAGAACCCGCCGTTGTGACAAGGGCAGAGGAAAAGCTGCTCGGCGTCGTCCCAGTGAACCGGGCAGCCGAGGTGGGTGCAAGCACTGGAGAAGACGGCGAAGTCGACACCGTCGTCCGTGACGACGTAGACGGCCTGCCGTCGCATCAACTGTCGCCAACCATCGTTGTCTCGATGGCTCAGGCGAAAGAGCTGCGGTCGGCCCAGGGGTACCTCCCGGACCAGTCCCAGCCGGACCCAGTCCGGTGTCTTCTTCGCGAAGGCATCGCCCACGAAGAAACGGGCCAGAGGCAAGCCGAGGGCAGCGGCAATCACGCCGCTGAGCAGCCCGCTTGCGTAGCCGAGGAATCGACGGCGGCTCGTGACGCCGGCCGCTTCGCCTGATTCATCCTCTGCCTGCCGTGTTGTGTCCTCCATATGGTCCCGGCTCCTTGCTTCCGCCCCATTCCCATGCCGGGCGCACTTATGCTGCCCCGGCGCTTCCCTCGTGACACTCGACACACGCTCTCTTGCCGTGGCAAAGAGTGCAGAGCTCCGTCTTGGACGCGCCCGCCACGCCGTGCTCCTGCCCCCACTGCGCTTCGCGGTGGTCACTTGGCGTCAGAGCTTTATGACAAACGGTGCAGTCGTGAGAATCTACGCCGTGACAGCTCAGGCAGGCCCCCGGTGACGCGTTCGCCTCTGTGCCGTGCCTGCCCACCCAGTCGCCGGGATGGGGCATGGCCAGGCCGTGGCATGCCTGGCACTGCTCCTCACTATGACACCGCCAGCATGTAGCCTTGTCCCGTTGCACTGCATCGCCGTGGGAAGTGGCCTCCCATGCCGCCGGGTGTGGCATCGTCAAGCCATGGCAGGAGTCACACAGCGCCTCGCGGTGGCAGAGGTAGCACTCGGCGCCCTCCTGTTGT
>JALGXV010000330.1 GCA_029821885.1 Candidatus Hebobacteria bacterium | reverse complement strand
ACCGACGGCGACGGCATGCCCGACGAGTGGGAGATCGCACGCGGCTTCGACCCGGCCGCGGCCGCCGACGGCGCGGCCGATCCGGACGGCGACGGCCTGTCGAACGCGGAGGAGTACACCGGCGCAAGCGACCCGCGGCGCAGCGATTCCGACGGAGACGGCTTCGACGACGTCGAGGAGCGCCACTTCGCCACCATCGCCACCGATCCGGCGAGCTTCCCCACCGCCGGCACCTTCAGCGATGTTCCGGTCACTCAATGGGCCTGGCACGAGATCGAGGCTTGCTGCCGCAGCGGCATCGTGACCGGCTACGGCGACGGGAGCTATCGCCCCGAGGTCGTCGTCACCCGGGACCAGATGGCGGTCTACGTCGCACGCGCCCTGGCGGGAGGGGACGAGAGCGTTCCGGACTTCACCGGCGATCCCTCCTTCCTCGACGTGACGGCCATGCACTGGGCGCTGGACTATGTCGAGTACGCGGTGGCCAACGGCGTCGTCTACGGATACGACGGCCAGCACTACCGCCCCGAGAACGAGGTGACCCGCGATCAGATGGCGGTCTACATGGCTCGCTCTCTGCTCGCCCCGCTGGGCGACCTGGGCCTGATCGATTACGTGCCAGCCGACCCGCGCAACTTCCCCGATGTGGCCTCTGACTTCTGGGCCTACACGCATATCGAATACTGTGTGGAGAACGGCGTCGTTGCGGGCTACGCCGACGGCTTCTATCGGCCCACCACCATCGTCACCCGGGATCAGCTGGCCGTCTACGTGGCGAGGGCGTTTGGGTTGGTGAGCTGACCGCAGCCGAGGGCCTGCTAGGCCTGCAGGCTTACAGGAAGCCCCCGTTGCGCGGCGAATACTCCAGCTAACAGGCCTTGCGTCGGACTTCTCGCTGAGTCTCCCGCCCTGAACCCATCGGCTGGGCCGAATGTTGGCACGGGGGAATGGTTCTATGCGCTTGCAGACACTGCTGTTGGGCAGCCTCTGTCTTCTCTTCGTTCCTGTCCCCACGAGCGGGACGGCGCCGCTCACCGTGGACTTCACGGATCTGTCCAGCGGCGAGGTGACTTCGTGGTGGTGGGAGTTCGGCGACGCCACCTCCTCTGCTGAACAGGACCCAAGCCACCAGTACACCGAGGTCGGCAGCTACACCGTGTCTCTCACCGCCGCCAACGCGGCCGGCTCGGATACCGAGACGAAGACCAAGTATATCGCACTCATGTTTCCCGACGCCGATCTCGAACACTGGGCTTGCGAGGAGATACTGGCCTGTGTGGACGCCGGGATCGTGTCCGGCTACGAAGACGGCCTCTACCATCCCGAGATCGTCGTCACCCGCGACCAGATGGCCGTTTACATCGCCCGTGCCCTGGTGGCCCCGAGCGGGGAGGCCGCGCTCGCGGACTATGTCCCCGCCAATCCGCGCAACTTCCCCGATGTGCCCCCCGACTTCTGGGCCTACACGCACATCGAATACTGCGTCGAGAATGGCGTAGTTACGGGATATGAGGACGGCCTCTACTATCCCGAGTATGAGATCACGCGAGATCAGATGGCCGTGTATGTTGCCCGCGCCCTTGTTGCACCCACGGGCGAGGCGGCCTTGGCCGACTACGTCCCGGCCGATCCGCGCAACTTCCCGGATGTTCCCGAAGACTTCTGGGCCTGCGCGCACGTGGAGTACTGTGTCGAGCACGGCGTGGTGCGGGGATATGAGGACGGCCTCTACCACCCCGAAATCGTCGTCACCCGCGATCAGATGGCCGTCTACGTGGCGAGGATCATCTTGCCTGTCGGCGCCCACCTGGAGCTTCACCTGGAGAGATCGGCCGCCGGCCTGCGGGTCGCGAGCCTGGTCGACGTGCGGACAGGGAGAGAACTGGCCGCGGCAGAGGCCGTGCCTCTGTTCGAGATCACGTTGCGCGACGGCGAGAGCGGGGCGGACGTGCTCCTGACTGCCGATGCCGGCTGGCAGGAAGTGACAATGACGGAGAGCGCGGGCGAACTGCTGCTTGGCTGGTCGAGCCCGGAAGATACTCGGCTCCAGGGAGTGAGTGTCATGGCCAGGGCGACGCTCGATCCCGGCCGCAGCGCGTGGCATTGGGACCTCGAGGTGGACTGCGCGGGCACCCCTTGGGCGGTCCGCCACGTCGTCTTCCCGCAGCTTGCGGTCGCGGAGCTGGACCGCGACTCGACGGTGTTCTACGCGTCGGGCCCTGGCATCGAGAAGCAGGGGGTATGGCAGGAGCCATTCACGTTCCGCGGCTTCTACCCGGGGTGGGATGTCTCCATGCAGTTCCTGGCGGCGTACAACCATGAGGAGGTGCCGAGCGGGCTCTACTTTGCCATGCATGACCCCGACGGATGCGCCAAGGACGTGGTGGTGGAGAGCCAGGGCAACGGGCAAGGCGTGCGGCTCGCCTTCGAGCAGGTTGCCCCGAACCTGGGGGCGCCAGGAAACGGCTTTGTGCTCCGCGGGGAGGCCGTCTGGCAGCTCTTCCGCGGCGACTGGTTCGACGCCGCGCGCATCTACCGAGACTGGGTGCGCGCGGAGGCTACATGGTGGCCGACGCTGACGGCACAAGGCCGGGAGGACACGGCGCTCGCCATGCGGGAGCTCCCCGTATGGACCCTCGGGTGTTGCGACCCGGAGGGGGTCGCGTCGCCGGCGGAGCGCTTCCAGGAGTACCTGGGGGTGCCGGTCGGCATGCACTGGTACTACTGGCACGAGATCCCTTTCGACAACGACTACCCGCACTACTTCCCGGCGAAGCCGGGGGTGGCCGAGGCCACGAGGGAACTTCAGGCGGCCAACGTCATGGTGATGCCGTACATCAATGCCCGGCTGTGGGACACGCGGGATCGGGACACCGAGGACTGGCAGTTCACCGCCACCGCGTTGCCTTGGGCGACGAAGGACGAACAGGGCAATCCGGTGGTGGAGAGCTATGGCAGCACGGAAAGCGACGGCAGCCCGGTGCAGATGGCGGTGATGTGCCCGGCGACGGCGCTCTGGCAGCAGACGGTGAACGAGATCTGCGAGCAACTCTTTCAGGAAGTCGGCGTGGACGCGGTGTACCTTGACCAGGTCGCAGCCGCGCGGCCGGTGCCGTGCATGGCAGAGAACCATGGCCATCTGCCGGGGGGCGGCTCGTGGTGGAACGAAGGGTACTGGCAGATGCTGGCGGCGATCCGAGCGGCCATGCCCGAGGGGGCTTTCCTCACCAGCGAGGCCAACGCAGAGGTGTTTGCGAAGTGGCTGGACGGCTTCCTCGTGTGGCACTGGCAGTCAGACGGGATGGTGCCGGCCTTCCCGGCCGTCTACGGCGGCGCCGTGCAGATGTTCGGCCGCTCCTACTGGGGGGAAGACGGCGCTGTGGGAGAGGAGGCGCTGTGCGCCAAGGCCGGGCAGCAACTCGTGTTCGGCGAGCAGCTCGGGTGGATCTACCCGTGGGTGGTGGATAGGCCCAGCGCCGACTTCTTCCGCAATCTGGTGCAGACACGCTGGCTCTTTCGCCTCTACTTCTACGCCGGGGAAATGGCGCGTCCGCCCCGGCTCGAGGGTGAGATGCCAGTGGTGCGTTCAGACTGGTACTGGTATGGCGAGAACTGGGTCACGACCGACGCGGTGCTCACCGGCGCGTGGCGCATTCCAGCCGCGGGGCAGATGGTGCTCTTCTTCGTGAATGTGAGCGACCAGCCTGTGACCCTGACACACCGGCTCAGCCAGGACAGCTACGACATCAGCGCGGCGGGAGTCAGCCGCGTGACGGTCGTCAACGGCGTGCCCTCGGCGGCGGAGCCGCTGGCTCTGCCATTGGTTGAGGTGCTGCACTTCGCGCCTCGACAGGTGCTGGCCTGGGAGCTGCAATGGTAGGTGCGCAGGCCAGCCCCCGACCAAAGTCCCTCCGATGCGGCCCGCGTCCATGAGGGTGAAGATATGCCTGGCCTCCGGGTCCGCTTGACCGGCTCGCCTCGGTGGGTGATCCGGTAAGACCATTGGGCGGCGCCTTCGGGCGCCGCCCTCTCTTTGGCGCTGAATCAGGGATGCATCCGCGCCGTCGTCACCCGGGATCAGATGGCCGTCTACGTGGCGAGGGCGTTTGGGCTGGTGAGCTGACCCCGGCCCAGGGGCCTGGGTCTCATATCCCTCCTTCCCGCCCGGGGGATCCTGGGAAATGTCCAGGGGGCCAGGAGGTGAGCTGCGGTCGGCGTGGAAGCACACGGCGAGGGGGTCCTGAG
>JALGXV010000073.1 GCA_029821885.1 Candidatus Hebobacteria bacterium | reverse complement strand
CTACGCCGTGAGCACCGTGCTGGCCGCCTTCTTCGCGGGACTCGCTGTGGGCAGCTTCGTGGCCGGCCGGATAATCGACCGCACCCGCCTGCACCCCCTCCTCGTCTACGGGGCCATGGAGGGCGTCATCGGTGCCTACGCGCTGCTGCTGCCGCTCCTCCTCAATGGTGTCGAGGCCAGCTATCCCTTCATCTACTCCAGGGCCGGCGAGAGCTTCACGCTGTTCACCCTCTTCCGGTTTGCCGTGTCCTTCTTGCTGCTGGCCATCCCGACGACCTTGATGGGAGCGACGCTGCCAGTCCTCAGCAAGCTCATGGTCGACCGGGAAGACGTGCTCGGCCTCAGCGTCGGCCGACTCTACGCCGTCAACACCTTCGGCGCCGTCGTAGGTACGTTCAGCGCCGGCTTCCTCTTCATCCCCACCGTGGGCGTAGCAACCACCACCTTGATGGCCGCCCTGGGCAACTTCCTGCTGGCCATCGTCGCCCTGGTCATCAGCACCTCTCCGGACCTCGCGGTGCGGCGGAGGGAAGGATCCGATTCAGTGCGGCCCGCGCCCGCCCCTCTCGGCCTCACCGCCAAGACGATTCTGGCGCTGGCCTTTGTCTCCGGGCTTGCGATCATCGCGCTCGAGGTGGTATGGACGCGCAGTCTCGTGCTCGTGCTCGGCTCGACCACGTACGCCTTCTCAACCATGTTGACCGCGGTATTGGTGGGCATCGCCCTGGGGAGCGCGGTGTTCGCGCCGCTGGCGGACCGAAGCGGCAACCGCGCCGCCTGGGTCGCTGCCCTGCTCTTCCTGGGGGGCGGCTTTGCCGCGTTCGGCCCCGCCATCCTCAACCGCCTGCCATTTGTGTTCCTGCGCCTCTACGAATGGGCCTACGGCGCCTGGTGGCTCGTCATCGCGGTCCAGTTCGCGGTCTGCTTTCTGCTGGTCTTCGTCCCGACGTTCCTGTCGGGCGCGAGCTTCCCCATCCTGGTGCGCATGTACTCCCGGGGCGAGGAAAACGTAGGTCGGACGGTGGCCGACGTCTACGCCATCAACACCCTGGGAGGCATCCTTGGCTCGCTGCTCAGCGGCTTCGTGCTCGTCAAATACCTCGGGCTCCAGCCGTCTCTCACGGCGGCCGCCCTGCTGCTGATGCTCGTGGGAGGAGGGCTCGCGGCCGCCATCGCCACGCCCTGGACGAGCTCCCGGCGCGGCGTCCTGGCGGGGGCAGTGGCCGCGGCCGTCGTCGCCCTCGGGTTCTACCACCCCCGCTTCGACACCAAGCTTCTCTTCGCGGGCTGGGGGCCCTATGTGGGTGGATACTACGTGAGCCGGCTCGGCGGCTACACGGTGGACGTGACCGACCGTCACATGCAGCGACTCCTCTACCACAAGGAGGGCGTCACGGCTTCCGTGGATGTCATGGAGACGGCTTGGGGTGACAAGATCATCTCAGTGAACGCCAAGCCCGTGGCCACGACGTACGTCTACGACATGCGAGCGCTGAAGATGCTGGGCCACCTCCCGGCGCTGCTCCATCCAGACCCCAAGGACGCGCTCATCATCGGCTTGGGCGCAGGCGTGTCGATCGGCATCATTGCCAGCTACCCGTCGGTCGAACACGTCACCACAGTCGAGCTCTGCGAGGAGGTGCCGGGCGGCACCGCCTACTTCGCGGAGTGGAATCACAACCTCCTCGACAACGACAAGCTCGAACTCGTGATCAACGATGGCGCCAACTACGTGAAGGCCACCCAGAAGGAGTACGACGTCATCAGCTGTGATCCCATTCATCCTTTTGTCGCCGGCGCGGGAACGCTCTACTCCCACGAGCACTGGCAGAAGTCGAGGGAACGCCTGCGGGAGGGCGGCATACTCGCGCAGTGGCTGCCACTCTACCACTTGTCTCCCTACGACTTCGCGACCATCGTCGGCACCTTCGTCGATGTCTTCCCCAACGCGACCCTGTGGTTCTGCGGAATCGATACCGTCCTCATCGGTTCGAAGGGCGACTTCAAGATCGATCTGGACCGCATGCGGGCCCACATGTCGGACCCCACGGTGATGTCCGATCTGCTGTCGATGGGCGTGCACTCACCCGCCGACGTGCTCGGCTGGTACGTGGCCGGACCCGATGAACTCCGCGAGATGGGCATGGGCGCGACTCGCAATCACACCGACTTCCCGATCATCGAGTTCAGCGCCCCGAAGTCGGTGACGCTCGCGGGCGTGGCCTCCACCATGCCAGCCCTGCTGACGGCGATCGAGCAGACCTCGGCCAGCGAGGTCCGGCGGCAGTTGAACTCGATCTCGGCGCGGCCGCTCGAGGCGCAGGAACTGCTGACCGCGGCGACGGCGCGGCTCGCGGGCCGGTGGCTAATGCGGTCTCAGTTGCTCATCTCCTACGACTGGGCACAGGAAAGCCTCGAGGCCGCGCTGGAGGCGCTCGGGCTCCGTCCCAACGACATCTTCCTGCGGCGGGCGGTCGGCGACGCTCAGTACATCATGGGAGAGCAGAGCCTCCTCGACGGGGACCCGCAGACGGCCTACGACTTCTTCTACGAGGCCTACGCAAACGACCGCAACAACCTCATGGCCCTCACAGGCGCGGTGAGGGCCGCTCTCAACATGCACGATCTCGGGCTGGCCGACGAGATGATGTCCCAGGCCTCAGACGATCAGAGGCATGCCTACCAGTACCTGATATGCAAGGGTGTGCTGGCAATGGGGCGGCTCGACTACGAAGGAGCGAGACAGTCCTTCGAGGAAGCGGCCCGCCATGGCCAGGAGTCGCCGCCCCTACATGCCCGGCTGGGATACCTCGACCTCAGGCAGGGCCGCCCCGAGTCCGCCCAGGAGCACTTCCGGCGCGGCCTCGAGATCGCGAACGACCGGCTAGAGACGATCCAGGAGATACTGGAGCTCTGTGCCTCAGAGGACCCGACGGAGGACTTCGGCTCGGACGTGCGGCCCTACGCACGGGAGCTTGTCGAGCTGACCTCGGCCGCCATCGCCGCCAACCCGGGAGAGCCGGACCTGTATGCCACGCGGGCATTGGCCTACTCCGTGCTCGGCGAAGACAGGCTGGCGGCACGGGATCGGGCGACACGGAACAGCCTCCTCGACTGGTGGCCGGAGCCGTCCGGCGGCTCCTACCCTGAGACGATCTTCGCCTACTAAGGGGAGAGGTGCAGCCCGGCTCCCCCACAGCTCGCGATCCCTCGATTCCCGCCTGGCGCGGCGTGGTGGCGCTTGCGTTCGGCCATGGCGCGAACGACATGTACATGGGCTTCCCGCCGGCGTTGCTTCCGCTCATCGTCCCCCGGTTCGGACTCGACTATGCGGGCGCCGGACTGCTCATCGCCATCATGACGCTGACGGCGCAATTCTCCCAGCCGCTCTTCGGCTTCCTCGGCGACCGGGTCGGACGGCGCGGCCTGGCCATCATCGCCCCGGCACTCACCGCCATCTCCCTCTCCCTGCTGGGGCTGGCCACCAGCTACGGCCTGCTCGTGGCGCTCCTCATCGTCGGCAGCCTATCGACGGCCGCCTTCCATCCGCAAGGCGCAGCCCTTGTCGGCGCCCTCGCACGCCGCCGCACCGGCATGGCGATGGCCGCCTTCACCGCCGGAGGCAATGTCGGATTCGGATTCGGCTCGGTCCTCATCGCGATTGTGGTCGCTCACCTCGGCTATGGCCGGACCTGGCTCACGGTGCCGGCCGGCATCATTGCGGCCGGTTTCCTATTCTCGGCCGTTCCTCGCTCCGTGGAGTCCGCGGAGACGCGGGCTGCCGAGCGCGCCGCCGCCCTTCCCAGGGGTTGGCTCTTCCCGCTCGTGATGCTCTACTTCGTGGTCATGCTCCGGGCCGCTATCGCCACCATGGTCACGACGTTCGTGCCCCTGCTGATGCAAGTGCGCGGCGAGACGCTGGTCAGCGGAGGGCTGGCGCTCTTCCTGTTCGCGGCCGCCGGCGCCCTGGGCGGGTTCGTCGGCGGCCGCCTCGCCGAGAGCTGGGGCGGGCGCAAGGTTACCGTGCTAGGGCTTGCGCTCACCGCGCCCGCCCTCTATCTCTTCCTGCACACCGAAGGCTTTCTCGCCGGGACACTTCTCGTCCTCGCCGGCGGCTGTCTCTTCTCGGCCCTTCCCGTCAACATCGTGATGGGGCAGCAGCTCCTGCCGAGACACGCGAGCACGGTCTCGGGGGTCATCATGGGCCTCGCCTGGGGAGTGGGTGGCCTGGGTGCGACTGCGCTGGGCGCCCTCGCCGACCACTGGAAGGTCCCTCTGGGAGAACTCGCCGGCCTGGCGCGGGCCATGGATCTGGTCCCGCTGCTGGCGATTCTGGCGGCCGCGTTCGCGGCCGCCCTTCCCGCGGCACGCCACGTGGCCGAGCCGCCCGACGGCGGCTGACCTCACCTCAGAAGATGGTCTCGCTGTCGAGCAGATGCTGTGCCCTCCGCATGGCCGGGTCAAGCTCCAGCGCCCGGCGCAGTGACCCCTCCGCCTGCTCCGACCGGCCCGCCGCCTTCAGGGCAAGCCCCAGCGAGAACTGAGCGTTTGCGTCCTCAGGCTCCAGGTCGGCGCACTGCTGCGCCAGCTCCAGGATCTCCCCGAACTGCGCCTCTGCTTCCGCCACCCTCCCGAGCCGCTGGAGGCTGAGCACCTGGTAGATGGCCAGCTCCTTGCCCGGATGGTGATGCGTTTCGACCGCGGCCGCCTCCCAGTGGGCGCGAGCCGCGACAGCATCTCCCAAGGCTTCGCAGACAACGCCCGCGCACCACCTCGCCCGCGCATCAGACGGCCGAGACGAGCGGCCGATCCGCAGGTTCATGGGATACTCGAGCGCCTGCTCGAAGTCGGCTCGTGCTCCTCCCAGATCGCCCGCGTCGAAGCGGGCGGCGCCGCGCCCCAGGTAGGCATCGAGGTAAATGCGGCGCATGCGGAACTCCATCTCCCAGCGATGGAAGGTGTGGGTTGAGAGAAGCTCTATGGCGCGATCCCAGTTCTCGAGCGCGAGGCAGCACGCGATCTGCTGAGCCGCCAGGGCGCCGCGTCGTTGGACCTTGGCCGAGGCGCCATCGAGCGCGGCCAGCCGCTCCTCCGGCGGCGCGCCGCGCTCCTTCAGCACATCGTTCAGCTCCAAGTACAGCCGGAGATCGTCGCGCCTGAGTTCCACAGCCCGACGAAGCTCCTGCTCGGCGCGCATGAGGTCCTTCTCGATCTGCTTGTAGGCCAGCGCGAGATTCCTATGGAGCACAGAGAACTCGCCGTCCTTCTCCGCCGCCGCCTGCCAGTAATCGAGTGCCTCCCCGCAACGGCCCTGGCTGTACAGCAGACTGCCCAGATAGTAGGCCGCTCGCACATCGTCGGGATTCCTCTCGGCCGCCTCTCTGAGTATCCGCTCCATCTCCCAGCGATGGGGGAAGATGAGATCGGGCGAGAGCGCCGCGGCCCCCTGTCTGCTCGAGGCCGCGTCACTGTCCCTACCGAGCTTTCCCTGGAGGTGTGCCAGAAGGTAATGAGCGACAGGGGTGCGCCTGACGACGGCACTACGCGCCATCGCCCACTCGAGCAGCTCGTCGGCCTCCTCAATCAGCCCTGCGGCCACATAGTCGAGGGCCAGCTCAAGCCAGGGCTCCGGGTCCGACGGCACCATCTCGCGCAACTCCCGCAGGCGCCGAGCCGCGAGCCGCGGCCTCGACAGAGCCTCCATGCAGAAGTGCGTCTCCGCGATCACCAGCCGGTCTGCTGGGCAGCGGTCCATTGCCGCTTCGAGCGTCGCCGCCGACTCCCTCGGCCGCCCCGCCTTGCGCAGAGCCGCGGCGAGGAAGGCGCGGGCACGCATGTCGTCGGGCCGACTGCGGGCGGCTTCGTGGAGTAGCGAGGCCGCCCTCTCCCACTGGCCGCTGCGCATCGCGGCGAGGCCGAGCTCAATCTGCGCGGCGTGCCCGAAGTCCGGTCCGTCGGCCGCCCGCCGGAATGCCGCCTCGGCCTCCTGCTCGCGCCCGGCTCGCGCCAGCGCCACCCCCAAGTAGTAGGCCGCTTGCGCGCTCTCCGGCCTCTCCGCCGCAACGGCACTCATCCTGGCAACAGCCTGTTCTGGCTTGTGCTCTATCGCCAGCCGTCCCAGCGCGAGCGCCGCCCCGTCGCAGCCCGGGTCGATCATCAGCGCCCGCTCGTACAACTCCCAGGCTGCCTCCGGCTCCGCGCGCTCCTCCGCCCGAAGGCCGCGCCGAACCAGCTCGCCGGGACTCGTGTCAGATCGCTTCTGCTCCGCCGGCAGCGCAATCGTGCTGGGCCGTTGGTCCTGCGTGTGGCGGATGATCTCCCCACCGTCTTCATCCAGCACCACAAGCGTGACGGCTCCGTCCACTTCCTCCGCCGACACGTCCATGCGAAGCGCCCGATCGGGTGAGAGGTCGGCCCTCTCCTCTTTGAGGAGCACTTCGCCGCTCATCACCCGCACCCGTGCCTTGGGATACGGCCGAGTCACGATGGCCCCGCACTCGATCTTCCCATCGCGGCCGGCGACGCGGACGGCCGCGTCTTTGTTGGCCCAGGTGAAGCCGCCCATGCCTTTCACGGGATACCAGCACTCCACCCAGCGCTCGCCCCAGTGGGGCGGCATCATCCGCCATGTGCCCTGATCCACGAAGCGGCCGCTCTGCACCTCAGAGTAGGGACCATCGGCATCGCTCAGGGCGGCCGACCACACCTTGCCGTGATCGGATGTTCCCCAGGTGAAGAACTTCTTGCCGAAGGCCTGGTGGACATCCGCAACATGCGCAAGCCCGAAATCCCTGTCCTCGTAGTAGACGCCGAAGAAGTCCTCCAAGCTATCGGCCAGGAACACGTCGTTCGCCCCTTCGAAGGCCGTGTAACGCGCGAGGTCAGTGCCCTCGTGGACTGGCCAGTCATAGGATGCGCCCCAGGTCTTCACCCGGGTGCCCGGATAGATCAGCCGCATGTCATCACTTGCCGGCACGGCCGCGTTCGCCCAGAAGTAGTAGGGATGTGGCATATCCGTGCGATTCGCCAGCACGATCTCTGTCTCTATCAGGCTGCTCTCAGGCCGCAGCCGGATTCCCACCGCCCACGACATGCGGTATATCTGCTCGACATTGCCCACCCAGATGGCCGCGCTGCCGTCCTCTTCCTCCACCATCCGGGCGTCCACCGGGGAGACGGTCGTCACCGAGTGCCCGCAGGGGAAGTTCCACTCCACTCCCCCACTGATCCACGCCCCGCGGAGAGCGATGAGCCCCGGCTTCACCACGTTGTTGCGGTAGAAGATCTCCTCGCCTTGCCTCTTATCGAGCGCGGAGTAGATGCGGCCGCCTAGCTCGGGAAGAACCGTGACGCGGAGGTACTCGTTCTCGACGATGAACGCTCGGTAGGGGACGACGCGTGCCTCCTCGCGGATGTCGTCCAGCAAGGGGTACGGGTAGATGCGCCAGTGCCCGGACCTCTGGAAAGCGGGATTCGGATCGGGATTTCCCCAGACGTACGTCCGGAGGTCCAGCACATCCTCGCGAATCTCTACTGACACTGCCTGCCTTCCCAGCCGCTTACGCCAAGCTCTTCATGAAGTTCAGATTGCGCACCGCGTTCGCGGCCGGGTCGTCGCCTGCTTCGGTCTCGAGAATGAGATAGCCGTCGTAGCCGATCTCCTTGATGGCGGCGAAGATCGCCGGAAAGTCGAGCTCCCCCTCCCCCATCTCGGCGCCGATTTCCTTGACGTGGATCTGGGATATGCGGCTTCCGAGCTTCTTGATCTCTGCGATGCCGTCGAAGCTCTGGTAGGCCGCGTTGCCGACATCGTAGTAGACGCCGAGCGCCGGAGAGCCGACCGCCTCGATCATCGCCAACGCCTGATCCGCCGACCGCCCGACACGACCCACGCTCTCCATGCCGACCTTGGCCTTCGTCGCCGCGCTCGCAGCAAAGGCCGCCTTGAGGCCGTCCCTCCAGAGCGCAAACGCCTGCTCCTCGCTCTGGTCCGCCTGCTTGCTCATGGGGAAGAGGATCACGCCCGCTCCGAGCTCGTCGCAGTAGCGCCGCAGGTCGGCCACCGCCGCGACCCCCTGCTCATGTGTCTCCGGCTTGGTCATCAGGCCCGCAACGCTGGCCATGCAGACGGAGGCGATTGCCACGCCGGAGGCCTTGCTTCTCTCTGTCAAGGCTTGGCGGCCCTTTTCGCTCCACACCTCCGACTCTCGATAGGTCTCGACCCGCAGGTCGAGCTCCACCCCATCGAACCCGAGACGGGCCGCCTCCTCGAATAGCTCTTCCCAGGGCTTCACAAGCACGTTGTCCATCGCGCCGAACTTCATCTGAATCCTCCCTTCCCGGCCATGATGAGACCCACCCCAGGCCCCCGTCGCGCCCCCCGGGGCCCCACCTCTCACTCAGCATAGCTTCCGAAGTCTCGCGCCGCTTCCTGCATCGCCAGGAAGTTCCGGGTCGGAATGCCGGTGTGAATGGAGTTCGATGAGCCAAAGATGTAGCCGCCGCCCGGCGTGCACTCCGCCATGACGGCACGCACCGTTTCCCTGATCCCTTCGGGCCGGTCGAATACGAGCGCGCTCCCGCAGCTCACGCCACCCCAGAGCGTCAGGTGAGGGAGGTCACGCTTGAGTCGAGCCAACTCCATTCCTGCGTCGATGTCGATCTCCCCGTATCCGTCGACGCCGGACTCGACCAGCAACTCCTGCGCGATCGGCCACACATGACCGTCCGTCCGAAAGAGATAGACCAGCCCGGCCTCGTGGGCCGCTGCCACGATCTTCTTCAGCCGCGGCAGCATGAACCGGCGGAACATGGCGGGTGAATAGAGCGGCCCCGCGTTGGAGGCCAGGTCCCCGCCCGCCCAGAGCAAGCCGATGCCGTGCTTGGGGAGCGCCGGTATGGTGACGAGTGCCTGCGCGACGACGGTATCCAGGTAGCGTTCGATCAGGTCCGGCCGCTCGGCGGCGGCCTCGAGCCAGGCCGCCTCGGGCGGAATGGCCAGGAATCCCGCGCCGTGCTTCAGACAGCGCTCGCCTCCGGCACGGGCGGCTACCGCGTGCAGCTCTGCGAACTCCTCCGCCAACGGCGGGCGGGCCTCCTCGGCCGCCCGTTCGGCCGCCGCCACCGCGCGCTCGATGGCGGGAATACCCTCACGCCGGACCGCCGAGTCAACCTGATCGAAGAAGTCGCTGGTCCCATCGTAGTGGAAGACAGACCAGAGGCCCGTCTGCTCGTCGTCATAGCGGAACGTGGAGTCGTCCAGCTTCGCGCTGGGCCGCCACGGATGGCGCCACGGCATCCCGACGATGTCGAACTCGAGCTCCCGAATCAGATCGCCCACGTCTTCGAGCAGGCGACCGACATAGTCCTGCCAGGCCTCCTCGCTCTCCCAGCGCGCCGCAGTCTCTTCCCACCGCAGGCGCCCTCCGCCGGTTCGCATGCGCCGCCCCATGATCTCCGACGCGATGCGGCAGCACACGCTCTGCTCGTAGACCGGGACGCGGTCCGGCTCTTCATGTCGGAATGCGGTGAGGACTCGTTCCCTGGACGTCATCGACGACTCCCGGCGCTTCGGCGGTTCGCGTCAGGTACCGCACGCAGCCACGACTCTCCTGTCGGCCGTCGGAAAGGATGGGGTGAACGGTCCGCCGAATCTTCCCTTCAGAGACGGAGAAAGAGCATGCGGAAGCTGCGCGCCGTACTCCCCGCGCTTATCACCGTGCTTGCCATCACATCGCCGACATTCGCCCAGTCGCGGCGCGCCGAACTGCGCGGCGCCTGGATCGGCTCGGGCTATGACCGCGATTGGCCGGCGATCATGCAAACACTGAAGGAGAATGGCTTCAGCGCGCTCTTCCCCAACTTCAGCACGGGCGCGGTGGCCTACTACCCGAGCCAGGTGCTCCCCCCCCGAGATCCGTCTCGCACCGATGACGAGCTGGCAGACGCTGCCGCGGCCGCCCGGGAGCACGGCATCGAGTTGCACGTGTGGCGCATCAACTGGGCACTCTACGGCGCGACTCCGGAGCAGATCGCGGATCTCGAGCAGGCCGGCCGCCTTCAGCGCAGCAGCCGAGGCGAGCTGGCGAGGGACGACCCCGCCGTCAGAGTGGACTGGCTCTGCCCCTCACATCCGGAGAACCGCGAGCTCGAGAAGGGGGCCATGGTCGAGCTGGTGCGCGAGTATGACATCGCGGGAATCCAGTTCGGCGACATGCGATTCCCCGGCGAGGCTTATTGCTTCTGTGAGGGATGCAAGGAGCGCTTCCAGCAGCAGACGGGTGCGCAGGTCGAGCAATGGCCGGCCGATGTGCTGAGCGGCGACTTGAGCGGGAGGTGGCGCAATTGGCGACGCGGACTCCTCACGTCTCTGGTCGAGGAGACCGCGGAGGCAGCCAGCGCCGTGAAGCCGGATATCCACGTCTCTCTGGCAGCATGGCCGTACCTGGAGGCCGGGCGAGAAACCTACGCGCAGGACGCGGCCGCGTGGGCTCGCAGCGGAGTGATCGACTTCGTGTGCCCCATGGACTACACGCTCGACCGCGATGAACTGGCTCGACTGCTCGACGAGCAGATCGACGCGGTGCGCGGCGCAGTCCCGGTGTACGCCGGGCTGGGCGCCTTCAAGATGAAGTCTCTTCTCACTCTGATCGAGCAGGTCGAGGCCGCCCGCACGGCCGGCGCCGATGGGTTCGTCGCCTTCGCCTATGACAGCGGCAAGCTCGCCCACTGGCTCCCCGATTTGCGGGCCACTGTCGCCGCCGCCGATCCGCGGCCGAGTCCGCACAGGCACCCGCCGGCGCGCCTCGCCTTCGCTGGCGAGGCCGCCTCACCCCCTGCGCTGGGACGCACGGTCATCGCGGGCGCCAAGCTGGAGATCGAGATCATCCTCGGCTGGGAGCCTCCCACGCTGGACGACGAGCTGGCCGGCGCGGCCGAGGCGGGGGCAATGCTCGAGCGCGCCCTGGACATCCGCAATCCCAGCGAGACGTACGATGGCCAGCGGCACATTCCAGACGTTGCCGTCGAGGAGCATCGCCTTTCCGGGCGGATCGTGGTCGAAGGGCCAGAGGGCAACTCCCGGATCATGCTCGGCGGGTTCGACAGCGCCTATCGCTTCGACCGGAAGCTCGGGTTCTCGGCGCCAGAGGGCCGTTTCCGCGTCGCCATCTACGGCGCAGTGAGGAATCCCCAGGGCAGCTACGACTTCGTGATCCGAAGTCCGGTCCTGGTGGGGACACCGAAGGAGGAGCTCGCCGTGGGCGAGCTGCACGCGGAGTTGAGCCGCCTTCAGCAGGACGGCTGCGACCGTCCGGAGGCCGACGTGCTGCGGGCGCTCTCGCCCATCTCCGTCCAGTTCCGCGCCACCGGTCCGGGCGGCGGCGAATGGTGGCTTCGCTTCGTGGACGGAGACTGCGAAGTGGGAGCCGGCTTGATCGATGACCCCGATCTCACCTTCGTTGCTTCGACCGGCGACTTCGCCGCTCTGGCGCGGGGGGAGATGGACCCCCGCGCGCTGTGGGAGCGCGGCCGGCTCGAGATCATCGGCGACGACGAAACCCTGGGCCGCCTCACGGATGCCTACGCCGAGACGCTCGAGCCGACGGGCTGAGCATCAGCACCCCCGCGCCACCACCCGACGGCGCCCATGCGAGGGGGCGCGCGCCCGGCTGAGCGCGAGGGCGATCAGGGCAACAGGCCGAACGCCCTCGCGATGTAGACCGCCATCTGGGCCCGGGTCACCACCAGCTCGGGATGATAGAGACCGTCGCCATATCCCTGCACGACGCCCCAATCCTCGCAGAACTCCACATGCACGCGAGCCCAGAAGTCCTCTGGCACATCTTCGAAAGTCGGCGTCGCCGGTGGCTCGTACGAGGTGAGTCCATCTTCACCCGTCGGATCCACAATGGATCGAGCGATGTAGACGGCCATCTGCCCCCGATCCACCTCCCCCTCAGGATGATAGAGGCCGTCTTCGTAGCCCGCGACGATGTTCGCGGCGGCCGCGTACTCCACGTACGCGTAGGCCCAATGGTCGGACGAGACATCATCGAATGTCGGCTCACCGGAAGGCTCCGGCACGTTCCCATCACCCGCAGCCAGGGCCCTCGAGATGTAGGCCGCCATCTGGTCCCGCGTCACCGCGCCCTCTGGGTGGTAGGAGCCGTCCTCGTAGCCGTTGACGATTCCCGCGTCGACGCAGGCCCCAATCTCGGCGCACGCCCAGTGCTCAGATGTCACGTCCGAGAAGTCCGTTCCACTCGCCAGCACCTCGAACTGAAACGACGTGTCTGGCGGTATCTCCATGCCGTCGAGATCGCGGGCGCCCGTGACCTTGAGTACGTGTGTGCCGTCGCCGGTCGACGCGTCGACCTCGTGGGAGCCCAGCCACGTGTCCGCATAGGACCAGTCGCCAACCACTTCGTGGTCCTCATACGGCCCCGCAAGCACAAACGTGACGCTGGGCTGAATGCCCGTGTCCATTGGCTTGCTGAAGGTAAGCTCGAACGTCACAGTGCCCGCGCCGACAGGGCTGGACGGCGTCAGGGCGACTCTGGACAGCAGGGGCGGCGCGTTGGGGTCTGGTGCACTTCGAAACGGAACGTAGAGCACGGTGCCCACGTCGAAGTAGTCATCC
>JALGXV010000072.1 GCA_029821885.1 Candidatus Hebobacteria bacterium | reverse complement strand
AACGAGTCCGCGCTCGTGCGCGCTGGCGGGATTGCCGACGGCGAAGAAGCGATATCGGCTCCCGAAGGCCTCCTGCGCGGCTCGCAACGACGCACCCGAGCTCGTCGCGACGAGCACGTTCTCGACGCCGAGTCTGTCGGCGGCCTGCTTGGCCGCAGGCATGATGCCAGTCTTCCACGGCATAGTCGGCCTCCTTCGATGGGTCTGACGCGAGCCGCTCGCCGCGATCACGGGAGCGGCGTGAGCGCGAAGGCACGCTCAACACGGACAGCCATCTGGTCGCGGGTGATGGGCGAGGTCGGCCTGTATGTGCCGTCGGGATAGCTCCGGGCGATCTCCTCACGCGCCCAGTGGTCAGGGCCGACGTCGGGAAAGGGGCGCGCTGCTTCGATCGCGAGCCCGATCGCCTCCTTTACCTCGAAGACCTTGTCCGGGTCCGGCAGGGCCTCGGTCGAGTAGCGCCCATTGGCGGTGGGGCTGGGGGTCAGCTCCCGCGCAAGGGCGAAGGCGGCCTCCGCTTCGGGGAGGCCGGCCCCGCCCGCCGCAGCCGCGTCGGCGAGCTCGCGGAGAAGGGCGAGGTAGAGGTGGTCCTCGACTCCCTCCCTGGCCTGCTCCAGCCGTATGGATCTGACCGGACCGTCGTGCCCGATGGGCGCGCCGGGGTAGATCAGGAAGCCGTCGCCGTTGGGATAGCGAGTCCAGGTGTAGCTGCCCGGCTCGCCGCTCTGGTGGATGAAGGCGGGCCAGCCGAACTCGTAGGGATTGTACGTGAACCACGAGACACCCCAGAACTCGTAGGCGTCGGCATCGTACTGGAAGCAGTAGTGGGGCAGCAGCCGCTCGATGGCGAGGAAGGGCGTATCGGTGCACATGTGCCCATCGGTCGTGAAGTAGATCCGATTCCCCGCGGCGCGCAGCTCGGCCATCTTCTCGGCGGAGACGACGCCATAGTGGCCGATGCCCCAGACGTCCAGATAGCCATCCCATTCGGGGATGTGATGCCAGGTGCTGGAGTAGATCGGGATGTCGGGATCGACTTCGTGGACCATGTCGCAGAGGGCCTGCATCTGTTCGATGATCCGCGAGTCCCAGTACCACGGCTCATCGGAGATGTAGAGGACGACGTGGTCGGCCCAGCCCTTCTCCTTCATGTGATCCCAGTAGGCGCGCAGGCAGGCCTGGTAGGCCGCCTTGTACTCGGGGCGAAGCTGGCTCGGGTCGGCCGTGTCGTAGGGGTAGCCGCCCTCGTAGGGGGCCTCGCCCCACTTCGTCCCTGGCGGGTGGCCCCAGCCGAAGAGGTAGAAGTACCACGGAGTGTAGATGTAGGGAAAGTTCAGCTCCTCGAAGTAGCGCTCGGCCGCGAGGTCGAACTCGGTGAAGTCGGCCGTCACCGTCCCGTCGGCGTAGTTGATGATCGGGGCCGGGAAGATGGTATCGGCGCACAGGCGGTTGGCGCCCATGAGGTCGGTGACCTCCCCATGGACCTGGTCGTGAGACTTCCCGGCCTCGCCCCAGTAGCTGCCGAACCGCACATCGTAGATCGCGCCGACGCCCGGCTCATCGGGCAGCGCGAAGTTCCACACATGAACCGTGAACGGAAGCTCGGCCAGGGTCGTCGCTCCCTGCACCAGCCTCACGGTCCCCGCGTAGTCGCCGGCCGCGGCCTCGGGCGGGATGCTGAAGGTGACCCAGACCGGCTGGGTCGTGTTGGCGGGGAGGTCGAAGGTGTCGGCCGGCAGCAGCGGGTCCGGCCACAGGCCCGCCCATCCGTCACAGCCGCCTCCGCCCGTGGGGAACTTGCGGTGCCACGTCGGCGACTCGCTCTGGTAGTAGTTGCTGCGATGATCGATGGGGACGTAGCCGACGACGCCGATCTCGAAGTCATCGAGCTGACCTCCCTGTGAGTGGACCGGCGGGGCCACCGCCACCCGCAGGCCCTCGTACGCATCCGGGCTCCGCACCGCGATCTGGACCGGCTCCTGCTCGTTGCGAGCGGCCGTGATTCGGGCGGCCGCCGCCCGCGATGGCGGCGGGTGATCCTGAAAGACCTTGACCAGAGCGTTGACCGGCCAGATGGTCGGCTCGGAGGCGGTTAGGTCGGCAAGGGATTCAAGTCGGCCGGCAACGCTCGGCGTCACTTCCACGAGCACCGCGCCGTCGTGCCAGACGGTTCCCCTGGCGAACATCGTGAGGTGAAGCTGAAACGTCACGCAGTCCGCCGGCATCTCGAAGGTGCCGGACATGAGCGTCCAGTCGGTCGTGCCGCTGATGGGCGCTCCGGCGCCAGCGTACTGCTTGCTCTCGCACAGCTCGCCCAGCGCGTTCCTGTAGTGCGCGTAGATGACGACCTCGCCGTCGTGGAGGTTCTCGCACTTCACCCAGGCCGAGTAGAGATAGGTGTGGCCGGGCTGGACCGCGACATCCTGTCGCCGGCCGACCCACGACTTGTCGATGCCGTCTGGAAAGTCGATGCGCACACACCGGCTGTCGAACAACCCCGGCGTGTCGAACCCCATCGTTACGCCGGGCGGCGGGCCGCCTTCCCATCCGGTCGGCGTCGGATCGCCCAGCTCGAAGCTCGGGTTCTGCACCAGATTGCTCGCACTGTGCAGGAGACCGGCATAGTCTGAGGATGGCGGCGCGCCTATCCGGTCGTCGCGGGAGGCATACACGTAGTAGGTCCGCGCCGTGCGCGCCGCCACGTCAGCTTGGAACATCACGTCGGTGCCAAGCAGGAAGTGGTCGATCAGCGCGCCGTCGCTCGTCACCCGAATGCTGTCGGGATCGACTCTGTCGGCGAGGGACAGCACCCGCCTGAGGCCGGCGCTGGTGAGGCCGCCGATGGCCGAGGAGGAGGCGTTGATCAACTTCGCCGGGCAGCGGAGATCCCACTCCATGTCATCCATGGGATCGTCGTCATGCCAAGGCGCGCCCGCGCCCTCTTCGGCCATCGCGATGGTCTCTGGAGCCGCGGCGGCCGCGGAGAGCAGCAGCGGGGAGTCGCACTCGAGCGTGACGTCGTCGAACCAGGCCACGCCCGTCCCCCACAGCACCGTGCCGAGGCTGGCGCGGTCGGCCTCGGCGGGGGCGGTGAAGGAGTAGGTGACCTCGGTCCACCCGTGGGTCCCCCCACCCGAGCCGAAGACGTGGTTGATGAGCATCGGATCGGAGTCGTTGCCAATGTGGATGTACCATCCCGCCTCGCCGACCACGCCCTCGGCCTTCACCCAGGCGCGCATGGTGTAGTCGGCGCCGCCGATGATGTAGATGTTCTGCTGGCGAGTGGAGATCCAGGCGGACTGTGCGCCCGGCGCCACCGTCGTCTTCAGGCAGTGGGCGCCCGAGTGGGGCGTCTCCGTCGTCCAGATGGCCTCGTGCTCCGCGTCGGGCGCGTCGTGCACCCAGCCGTATGGTGTACCGCCCTCGCCGGCCTCGACACTGCTGTTGCGCACCGACGGCGAGGCGTCGAAGAAGTCGGGAACCGGCCAGGCGGCCGGGTTGTCGTAATAGACATAGTAGGAGGCCGTGCCGC
This sequence comes from Candidatus Hebobacteria bacterium, assembly GCA_029821885.1. Taxonomy (GTDB): domain Bacteria; phylum Armatimonadota; class Hebobacteria; order Hebobacterales; family Hebobacteraceae; genus Hebobacterum. Next base: position 9,112 of record JALGXV010000072.1, on the reverse strand, counting down.
CGGCCGGGCATTCGGCCGGGATCGTCAAGCTGCCTCCGTCCAGGACGGGGCCGCTCCGGACCGGCTCCCCGCCCGGGCCATACACCTCGAAGAGCATCTCCGTGCCGGCCGCGTCCATGACGCGCACCGACTCCGCCGCTGCGCCGACCAGGTCGGCCTCCCCAGCTCCTGAGCCAATCGCCACCGACACCGGCGCTCCGGTCGCCTCCTGGGCCATGTCGTTCTGGACATCGACGCGAATGCGCGATTGCCACCAGCCATCATTGGCCAGGTAGAGCGGATGGTGCCAGTCCTGCGCGGCCGCCGGCGAGGCCGCGCAGCAGATGGCGAGAGCGGCGAGCGCGAGCGCAACACGTCCCAGCATGGTTCCCCTCCTGTGGTCTTCTGACCCCATTGTCGGGCAGGAGCCCGACAGTGGTCAAGAGGCGAGCGGCCTTCGCGCTTGCAGCGGCGCGCCGGATGAGGTATAATACCGGCAGTTGGCTCGCTCGCCGAGACCAACGATATATGCCTTAGGAAAGGGAGAGCCTCATGTCTGATTCCACTGTCTCCGCTCGCACGTCTGGCGCGGCGCTGCCTCGCGACTGCGAGCAACGTACGCTCGGCGTCGCCTTCTTCGATCTCTCGCGCATGGCCGAGTGGACCTCTCCGGCCGAGGACGAGCAGGTCACAGGCTTCCTGCAGGAGTTCTACGCGCTGGCGGCCGCTCATCTGGAGCCGGCCGGCGGGCAGATCGTGAAGCTCATGGGCGATGCCGGGCTCGTCATCTTCCCCGAGGAGGGGGTCGAGCAGGGGGTGTTCGCGCTCGCCGACCTGGCCGAGTCGGCCCGGGCGGCCGGACTGGAGCGCGGGTTCGACGTCTACCTCAATGTGAGCGTGCACTTCGGCCCCGTGCTGGCGGGGACCTTCGGCCCCCCGGGGCAGGAGCGCTTCGATGTCATCGGCAAGACGGTGAACATCGCGGCGCGGCTGGGAAGGCGTGGCATCACCCTCTCCCAGCAGGCCTTCCGCTGCCTCTCGCCGGAGGGCAGGGAGCGCTTCCAGAAGATCTCCCGACCCACCACCTATCGCTTGCGGCAGTAAGCGGGGCCGCCGGCTCGAGGGGCTGGGCGAGATGATCGTCTACCATGGCACAACTGCCTATCGGGCGCGCCGGATCGCTGCGGAGGGTTTCCTCCCGAGGAAGCCCTCCCGCAGGGTCTGGTTCGCGGAGGCCCGGGCCTACGCGCTCGGCCGGGCGAAGACCCAGGCGAAGCGTGCCCGCGACACCGCCGTGGTCCTCACCTGCGACATCGACCTGCCCCAGATGCGCAAGGTCCTCGGCAAGAGGAAGGTGTTCCACAGCGGCGGGGTCATCGCCATCAAAGCGCCCGTCCCGGTGAACGTGCTTCGCTCGCACCCGGGCTATCCGGGCTATGCGGACCAGCCCAGCGCCCCCGAGGACCTGGCCGCCTGGATCAACGACGTCCTCGGGCTGAAGCCCTACAAAGGCGTGGACAAACGGCATCCCGGACTCGACCGCCTCTCCCGCTGGGTGGTGAACCGCATGACCTCCCAGCCCAACAGCAAGATACGGCCGAAGCAGTTGCTCGGAATGGCGCGGCGGTGGCTGCCGGAGTTCTTCGAGAGCGTCCAGATCGATCTCGAGACAATGCGTGCGCGGCGGAGTGTCGCGACCATCGAGGTGGAAGTGGAGCTGCCGCCGGAGCCGGCCGATCCCCGCGAGGATCAGGCCCTCGACTGCCTCGTCTCCGACAAGCCGGCGCGCCGCGCACGCGGCCTGGCCCTGCTCGCCGAGCTCGCCGACCCCGACCTCTTCGATTGGTGCGTGATGTTCCTGGGCGACGAGGCCGAGGTCAAGATCGCCGCGCTCCATACCATGCTCTCCTGCGATGAGGTGGAGGCGGGTGTGATCCTCCCCTTCGCCTCCTCCGAGGACAAAGGCATCCGCGCAGCAGCGACGGCCGCGCTCGCCAGACATGGCGGAGAGGGCGCAGCCGACTGGTTCGTGCAAGGCCTCAAAGACCCGGAGCCCTGTGTTCGCGTCGAGACCGCGAGGCAGCTCGACGTGCTCGACCCCGCCGAGCACAAGGATGTGTTCGAGCTCGCCCTCTGCGATCCCAATCCGGAGATCAGGCGCCGGGCGGACAAGCTCGCCGTCGGCAAGGGCCTCGCGTCGAGCTGGTAGTGGGAACATGCCCCCCGGCCGACGCGGGGCAGGCCTTGACTGCGCCTGCCCGCGCTGCTAGGCTCCTGCCCTCCACGCTATGCCCACCGCCAAGCACAAGGTCCTCGCCTACATCACCGACGCCGGCCGGCTGCTAGTTTTCGGCCATCCCGATTCGCCGGAGGCCGGAATTCAGGTTCCCGGCGGCACGGTCGCGGAGGGCGAAGACCGGGAGGCGGCCGTGCTGCGGGAGGCCGCGGAGGAGACGGGGCTGAGTGGCCTTCGCATTCGCGAGTACCTGGGGGTGTTCGAGCAGGAGGTCCCGGAGCGCGACGAGATCTGGCGGCGCCACTGCTACCATCTCGTCTTCGAGGGAGAGCCCCCGAACACATGGCGGCACGAGGAGCGGCATCCATCCGACGGCACCCCAGGACCGTACACATTCGAGTTCTTCTGGGTGGAGCTGCCGGACGGGGTCCCGGCCCTCGCGCCCGGTCACGAAGTCATGCTGCCACGGTTGCTTGCCGCTATGAGAGAACGGAGATGAGGGCGGCGGCCCTCGACTCCAACACCGACCAGAGGAGGGTTAAGGAGATGAAGCTGCTCTGGGTGCCTATCGTTTCCATCTGTGTTGTGGCGGCCGCGGCGGCCGCCTTCGCCGCGGGGAAGGCGGCTGCGCCGGAAGTGGTGCAGGCACAGCGCTTCGAGCTCGTCGACGCGGAGGGCGAGGTGCGGGCCAGGCTGAGCGTCGCGCCGACCATCGGCCCCGGCTTGTTCCTGTACGATGATCGCGGGGAGGTGCGCGCCCGGCTGAGGCTCACTCGCGATGGCTGTCCCACGCTCGAACTGTGGGACGAGGATGGCAGGGGCGGCGTCGCGGTCTTCGTCGGCACGGAGGACAATCCCGCGGTGATGCTTCGCACCAGCGGTGGCGTGGCACGCGCCGCGCTCTCCGCCTCGGGGCTTGAGCTCTACGACGAAGATGCGAAGAAGGTCTGGTCGGCTCCTTAGCTCGACCCCGGCGGCGATATCAGACTGCGACCTCTGCGTGCGGGGGCCGAGCAGGTAGAGCGCCCTCCGCGTCAAAGCAACGCGCCAACGCCCGATGCGAGGTAGGAGCCAATGACAGCCCGCGACATCCGTGAGCACTTCATCTCCGCCGCCGATTGGGTCGATCCCATCGAGACGGTGGATCGCATCATCATCGGCGACCCCGAGGCCGAAGTCAGCCGCGCCCTGGTGAGCTGGATCAGCAGCTTCGAGGCCGTGCGGGCCGCGGTGGAGCGGAAGTGCGAACTGCTCATCACCCACGAGCCAACCTTCTGGGCCCATGCCAAGGAGCTGGAGAGCCTCGCCTGGGAGCCGGACTCGCCCGCGCATTCCCTCGCGATCGAGAAGAAGGAGTTCATCGAGCAGCACGGGCTCGTGGTGCTGCGGGTCCACGACTCCTGGGATCGCTGGCCGGACATCGGCATCCCCTACGCCTGGGCGCAGTTCCTCGGGCTCGGCAAGGCCCCGGCGGCCGCCACGCCCACCCGCCTCCAGCAGCGGTATGACATTGCGCCGATATCACTCGATGAGTTTGCGCGGCAGGTCGCGGAGAGGACCGCGTCCCTTGGGGAGCCGGCAGTGCAAGTCGTCGGCGCAGGCGACCGGCCCGTGTCGCAGGTCGGCATCGGCACCGGCTGCTTCTGCGATCCGGCCATCTTCCAGCAGCTCGGCTGCGATGTGTCCGTGGTGTGCGACGACGGCGTGTACTACTGGCAGGGCCTCCAGTGCTCGGCCGACAACCAGCACCCCATCATCCGGGTGAACCACGGCACCTCGGAGGAGCCGGGCATGGTCACTCTCACTCAGTACGTCAACGACACCTTCCCCGGCGTCGAGGCCGAGCACCTGCCCCACGGCGCCTGCTTCCGGCTGGTGGGGCGACTCTAGGGGTCTCCGCGTCTGCGCGGGCGGCGGCCGCGCTTACTTGTCTTTTGCGATGCCGAGGCGCTGGCGCCACATCTCCCGCACCTGCTGGAGTTGCTCCCGCGTCCTCACGGATTCGTGGGGGCCAGGGGTCTCTCCCATCAGGAGTAGAAGAGACCGGTGGGCGGCCGTGGCGATGTTCGTGTGGCTGATATTCGCGGCCAGCGCCCGCGTGTAGGCATCCTCTCTGTCGAATAGGTGAAACAGCGGGAGCGCTGCCCTCTGGTCGCCGATGTGGGCCAGTGCGTAGGTGCAGCTCATGACCACGTAGGGTTCGGGATCCTCGAGGGCCCGCAGGAGGTAAGGCGTTGCGGCCGGGAGGGGGGCAATCCTCAGCGCCCGGGCGGTAGCCCTCCGCACGTAGCTATCTTCGTCGGCCAGCGCGACGCCGATGGCGGGTGCGCCGCGGGGATCGCCGATCTCGACGAGGCCCCTTGCCGCCTGCTCCCGAATGCGCCGATCCTCACTGGTGTCGGACACGACCTCCCACAGCCGGGCCACCGCGCCGCTGTTGCCCTCGAATCCGAGGGCGTGGACAGCCGCTGCGCGAAGCGAGGTGTCGGGGGAACGCGTGAGCTCGAGCAGATCGTCGTTCAGGCTGGGATCGCCGAGCAGTCTGAGGGCCTCGGCAGCAGAGGGCTTCCCATCCTTCAGAAGATCGAGGAACAGCGGCGCCGATGCCCGAGACCCGATCTTCCCGATCGCCTCGACGATGGCTCGCCTCACACTCCTCGAGGGCTCGACGGCGAGGGCCTCGGCGAGCGGGACGGCGGCGCGGGGATTGCCGGTCATCCCCAGGGCGATGGCCGCGCCTTCTCGATGCGTTAGGTTATCAGATCGAAGCTTCGCGCACAGCGAGTCGACGAGCTCGACATCCGCCTTGTGGCTGGTGTCCCCGAGTTCGTCCAGCGCGGAGAGCGCCGCCACGATGACCTGGAGATCGGGATCGGCGAGCAGGGAACGCACCGCAGGGATCGCGGCCGCATTTCCCTTGCCCCACTTGCCCACGAACTGGACGGCGTAACGCCGGACGAGCGCGTCCTCGTCCTGCAGCGCGGCAACGAGAGAAGCCACGACGTCATCTCCCCCGATCTCCCCCAGCGCTTGCACGGTGCGCCAGCGCACATCTCGCCGCGGGTCCTCGACGGCCACCGCGAGATAGGGGACGGCCGGTTGGCCGATCTCTACCAGGCGCTCATGTGCTGGTCGGTAGCGCCCATGCTCCTCAGCGGCCAGCTCCTCTATCAGCGGGAGGATTGCGGCCGGCTCAACGGTCTGCCCAGGCTCGACCGCGGGCGCCGACTCGACACGCGTGAGCACTCGGGATACAGCGAGCCCGGCAACCAAGACGACCACTGCCGCCGCGATCCAGAGCGCGGCCCTGCCCATCACGCAGCCCCCTACTTCTAGGCCCTTCGGCCGTTCGCCATGCTCACCGGATTAGACCTCCAGGCGGGCCGGGAAGTTCGCGCTGGGAGTGGCCAAGGTAAGTCTGCGCCGCCTGAAGAAGCCTGCCCCCAAACGGGGAGCTCGGCAGCAGTCATGAGTCCTTCAACCGATGATGACCGCGATGTCTTCAGGCGACTGCTGCTCTACGTCGTGATTCTTCTGATTGGCACCGGTCTGGTGGTCTTTGGGCTCTTCCTGGGCGGCGGCTACCTCCGCGGGAGAGTGACTGCTGCAGGCCTCGATCAAGGCACCTTCCCCTTACACCCACAAGACATGGACCCGACCCAACCGATTCCGTGGGCCGTGGAGGACCTCGACGCCTACTTCGTCCGCCATCCGTCGTCCGATCATCCCCTCGATACGAAGGCGGACAGGCAGGCACGCATGGCCAGGCGTCAGGCGGAGTGGGCGGCTCATTTCCAGAGCCGGCTCGTCGAATGGGAGGGGGAACTGCGCCGCGTCGATCCCGATCGGAGGATCGCTGTGCGCTGTGGCCCGCGTACGCACACCACCGACGTCCACGTGCGCGTGAAAGAAAACCTGTCGGGCGCGGAACTGCGGAAGGGAGACAGCGTGAAGTTCCGGGCGCACCTCGACCACCACGGCCTCGACGGCTGGCACCTCACCGACGGGGTGATCTTGTCGGTCACTCCCCCGCAGCCGAGCGCGGGCAGGCCGTAATCGGCCGCGGCGCTCACTCGGCCCGCTCGAAGGGCGTCTTCAGCCTCTCCTCGATCCATTGCCCGTCGATCACGAGTCCGTACTGATCGTGACGCATAGCGCGGGGGAAGGGCAGGGCCTGGGCCTCCTTGTACCGCGCCACCGCTTCTTCCCGCCGGCCGAGCAGGTCGAGGATGTGGCCCTGCCATACCAGTGCCACCGGTCGCCACATCGGATCGTCGAACTCCGCCGTCTTACCGAAGGCCTCCAGCGCCTCAGTGTAATAGGCGCCGTCGTAGAGCGTGAGGCCGAGCTTGCCCCATGGGTCGGCACCCTCGAGGTCGCTCTCTCGCGCCAACTCGAAGGTTGTCAGCGCGCTCTCGCCGGCACCCGTCCATGGCAGCTCCCTGACTTGCCGCGCAATGTCGAGTATCGGCTTCTGCAGCAGCGGCAGCGCGCCGTCGGGGTCGAGCACGACTTCCTTGAGGGGAGCATCGCTCTCGAATTGAAGCGTTGAGACGCGGAGGAGGCGCTCCGTGGCGGCCCGCTGTGTGGAGCCGTCCTCGAACCGCGCCTCCACCGGTATCGGCATCTCCAGCGCGCCAAACCGCTCCACCTCGACCGTCGTGATGTGGCGATCAGCATCCTGCTTCTTCTCAACAGAGGCGACGCCATAGCCGAGGTAGCGGTTCGACCTCAGCCACTGGTCGAAGAACCAGGACAGGTCTTGCCCCGTCTGCTCCTCGCATACGCGCTGGAACTCGCGAGCCCCCAGGCACTTGCCCCTGTAGGCCGCGAGGCAGTGGTCGTGAATCCGCCGAAAGGTGTCGCGGCCGAGCACGCTCTCCAGCGCGCTGATGACCGCGAAGCCCTTGCCATGCCTGACGATGTTGTTGTGGTCGAAGTCGATGTCCGCAAGCTGCTCCGGCGGGCGCTCGATGGTGGTATCGACCCCTTCCTGCACGCCGTCGATGTACCTGTTGAATATCCCCCGGTGTACGTCGGGGCTGATGCCTCGTGCGCGAGCATACTCCCGGTCCATGTAGATGCCCAATCCGAGCCACAGCCAGTCCGGGTTGTCGGGCTCGAGGACGTGCTCGCTCCAATACTGGTGGCCGATCTCGTGGGCCACGATCCAACGCCAGTGGTCCTCATCTCGTTCGCCGAAGCGTTCCTCGCCGTGGATGGCGACGATCCCGGTCGCGAGAGGACACCCACCGACGGGACGACCCATTCCAGGCACTATCGTGAGGAATGGCTGAGGATAGAGGCCGAACTCCGAGCGATAGAAGCTCACCACGTCAACCGCTGTTTGCAGCACGAGTTCCGCGCACTCCCGGCCCTCCGGAGTGAAGAGGCACCGAATCAGCGTCTTTCCGGCCTCGGCCTCCTCGACTTCGTGGTCCTTGGCCAACGCGACGCCGAAGGAGCGGACGCCCCTTGCCCGCCAGGGTCCGTTCGGCGATTCTGCGCGGCCGCTGGCCGCGAGCGACCAGCCCTCCGGCGCGGTGATACTCACCTCGAAGTCATCGTGCGTCTGATACCCCCACCGCAGACGAGGGTGCCACTCCTGGAGCACCGTCAGCGCGTACCACGGCTCCGGAAGCGGTCCCCGGAAATCGATGTGCAGCACGACCTTCTCGCCCGGATCGAGTGGACTGGGCAGGAACACAAGTATGGGCGTGTCGGCATCCGCCTCCTCGGGGGAGGGCGAGAGCGGCGGGCCTTCGCCATCGATCTCGACGGTCAAGCTGCCCGCTCGCCACACCCCCTTGCGGATGGCGAGCTGCTCGATGGTGGCCGACGAGTTGTTGACGAGGGTGATGGTCTCGCTGCCCGAGATCGTCTCGCCCTCGGGGTCGATCGTGACATCGATGACATAGGTTGCGGACAGCGGTTCCGCCGGCGACCAGAACGGCTTCATGCTTGCCCCCCTTGCCTCGGATGCACACAGGACACACGCGAGCACGATCATGCATTTGAGCAACGTGATGCCGCGGATACAGCCTCGAAGATACGCCATCGGAATCCTCCCCCCTGGCGGCCGCCCTCGGGCTATGGGAGGCCGCGCTGGAATTGGCGCCGGCGCTCATTGGGCCACCATCAGCGGCCGCGCACGATGCCCGCTGCACGCCGTCCGCGCTTCACAGTAGAAGACGCAGAAACGCCTGAGAAAGTTCCAGCTGCTTGCGCGCAGTCTGCGGTGCGATCCTGAGGCCAGATCGCCGTGCTGTGCCGACGGCCCTGTGGATGCGGCCATGTGCTGGAGGGTCGGGGCAGGCACTTCTTTGACCGGGGGCGAACCGACGGTGCAGGGCGATCTCGCTGGGTTTCGCGCTGTGACGCCTGGATCTCTTCGGAGTTCTGTTAGTGGCCACGCGTAAGATCGCCGATTACGCGATCGTTCGAGAGCACGCGCGAGGGGGTATGGGCACCGTCTTTCAGGCGCTCTCCCCGGAGGGTGCCACGGTGGCCGTGAAGACCGTGCTCCTGCCCGAGAACGCGGATCCCCGCGCCCGCTGGGAGGCCATAGAGCGCTTCCAGCGGGAGGCGCGGGCGGCCAGCTCCCTCTCCCATCCCAACATCTGCCAGGTCCTCGACTTCGGGGCCGATGAGGACAGCCTCTACATGGTGATGGAGTTCCTGGAGGGGAACACCGTCCGCGACCTCATCGGCGACGCCGGGGCCATCAAGGTGGACCGTGCGGTTGAGATAGTGTGCAGTGTGGGAGAGGCACTCGCTCACGCACACGATCAGGGGATCGTTCACCGCGATGTGAAGCCAGAAAACATCATGATCCTGCGGGGTGGGCAGGCGAAGCTGACGGACTTCGGGTTGGCTTCGGTGGCCAGTCAGCAGACC
>JALGXV010000329.1 GCA_029821885.1 Candidatus Hebobacteria bacterium | reverse complement strand
GGCCTCAATGATGTCCGGCGCCAGCAGCGCCAGCCGCAGCATGCGCGCCAGGTAGGAGTTGTCGACTCCTGCGTCGCGAGCGAGCTCCCCGACCGTGGCATAGCGGCCCGACTCGAGTAGTTGCTGCCATCGATGGGCGCGGGCGATTGTCACGGCAAGGCTCTGGTTCGTGAGTGTCGGCTCTGCCGCCTCCGCACCGGCCGGCGCGATGATCTGCTTGCGGCCGCCGCGTCGCCTGAGCTTCATCGGCACCCGCACGACCAGCAAGTCGCCATCAGCACTCAATGTCATCCGCCCTGCTTCACTCATGCTGCCACCTCCTCGTGTTCTCGCAACTCAGCCACCAGGGAGGATAACCCCTCGGCCCGGATCTGCACCTCTGCGCGGTCCGGGTGCACATCGACCTGCTTCACGAGCAACTGCACGATGCGCGCCTGTTCGTCGGGGAAGAGATGTTCCCATATCGGATCGAGGGTGCTGATCGCGTCGACGACGTCCTGTTCGGAGAAGTCCTGAGTGTCCTGCCCCTCTGCCTGCGCTCGCGCCTCCCGGTAGGTCTGCGCCAGTATCTCGGGGCTGCGCAGCACTCGCCGAAGCTGGTCGATCACCACCCCCTCGATTTCGCCTGCTGATAGGCTGCGTACCGGACACGAGTCGTAGCCGTTCTTCGAGGCCTGCACGCACAGGTAGTACCGATACTGCTTGCCGCGGCGCCGGCTGAAGTGAGGCCCCATCGCGCAGTTGCAGTGGGCACACCGGATGATGCCCCGCAGCAGGGCCTCCAACTTGGCGCGTGTTCTTCCGGCGCGAGCGCGATGGTTCTGCTCCAGGATCGCGTGCACTTGCGCCCAGAGATCCTGCTCGATGATGGCCTCGTGCTCGCCCGGATAGTGCTTGCCCTTGTGGGTGACCTGCCCGAGGTAGATGTGGTTGTTCAGCAGCCGGTAGACGTGGCCCTTGTGCCAGGCGCGGCCGGCGTGGAGCGTGCCTTTCTTGGTGATCCAGGACTTCGTCTGGTGGCCGGCGGCGTTCAGCTCCTTCGTCACTTTGAAGGCGGTGCCAAGTTCGGCGAAGCGACGAAAGATGTGCCTGACGAGTTCCGCCTCCTCCTCGTTCACCACCAGCCGCTTTTGTTCCCGATCCACGTCATAGCCCAGCACCGGCATGCCGCCGCAGTACTTGCCCTTGCGCTTCGTGGCCGCGACTTTGTCCCGGATGCGCTCCCCGATGATCTCGCGTTCGAACTGGGCGAAGGACAACAGCATGTTCAGGGTCAACCGTCCCATCGAGGTACTTGTATCCAGTCGCTGGGTCACCGACACCAGCGAGATACCTTTGCGTTCGAACAACTCCGCCAGCTTGGCGAAGTCCAGCAGCGATCTGGACAGCCTGTCGATGCGGTGGACCACAATGCAGTCGACGCGGCTGGCTTCGACGTCATGCAGGAGCCGCTGCAGCGCGGGTCGGTCCAGCGTGCCTCCCGAGTACCCACCGTCATCGTAGCGGTCCGGTATCGCCCGCCACCCCTCCTGCTTCTGGCTCGCGATGTAGGCTTCTGCCGCCTCCCGCTGGGCATCCAGGCTGTTGAACGCCGAATCGAGCCTCTCATCACTGCTCACTCGGCAATAGGCGGCACAACGGACGGGGCGTTCGAGTGGGCGGGTCGTCATCGCCTTGCCCCCCTCGCCGATCGCAACCCAAAGAACCGAGGCCCATTCCACCGGGTGCCCGCGATCTCCCTGGCGATGGCCGACAGCGATCGGTAACGACGTCCCCGATACTCGAAGCCACCTCGCACCACCGTCACCTCGTGGCGCTCGCCATCCCACTCCCGCACCAGCCGCGTGCCCGCCACCGGCAAGTCTCCCCTGGGTCGTCGTCGCGGTCCTATGGCCCGGGCGCCAAGTTCGTTGTAGCCGGCATCATCCAGCAGCCGGTCCATCTGGTCGCGAGTCTCCTGTGACAGCCCTCCGTGGGCCAGCTCCTGTAGCCGGTGAGCGAGCCGCTTGATGAGGAACTGGCGGTTGTAGCGGGGCGGTTCGGTGCCCACTAGCTGCCGCCAGCGCTCCTGGAGGTCGGCGTGCGACAGCTTCTCCAGGCCTGCGATCTGCTTCAGTACGGTCTTGCTCATTCGCTCTCTCCTTCGGACTCAAGCTTCGGACATTCATCACTCGAGGTCCGAAGAACATCAAGGCCCCTGTCTCCGCCGTCCGGGGCACGTGTAGCCCACCAGCGCAGGAAACCGAGGGCCAGCAGGGAGGTGACCTCCTGAAGCCGCTGAGCGGCCGCCATGCGATCCGCCTGAAGTGAGTTCCGCAATGCCACTCTCGCTGGAAATGTCCGAGGGACTCGCCGCGCCTCTCCAGTATGTTCTTACGGCAACTCGCGGCGAAGTGTCGGACCCGCTGGAAAGCTGCTCACGCGAGAATCCAGGCACCTTGAGGATTCTTGAGGACTGCACCCAACCGGGGTCCGTCTCATCGTCAGCTCATCTGACACCGCCGTGCTCGCCTGTGCAGGGATTGGTTGCCTTCTGACGAAGAACCGACAGACGGAAGCTGCGCTTGCTTATCACGGAAGAAGCCCATGGGAAGCGACGAGGCAACACTCTACGTGGCAAATCTGCCCTGGCTCACGACGGAGGATGATCTGGTGCGACTATTCGGCCAGTTCGCGGATGTCGTAGGCGCGCGGGTCATCCAGGACAAGAAGACAGGGCGTTCTCGAGGTTACGGCTTCGTGGATCTGGCTTCCGCGCACCAGGTCAGCGCGGTTTGTAGCAGACTGGATGGATGCGAGTTCAGCGGGCGGTGCCTCGAAGTAAGGCCGGCGCGACGCAAGATGCCACGCCAGTAGCGGTAGACGAGTGTCACGATCCGCACATGCAGACGAGTTCGCTCTTCCCGCGGTCAACCGATCCGCACTGGTGCTCGCGCCGACGCAAGCCTACGTGGACTGGGCGAACAGCTGCGGCCCGGGCCCCCAGCTCGTGTTGTCTGAGATGCGAGATGATGCCCTCACCGTCTACCTGATACCGGAGGTTGACGTCGGACCGGAGAACTGGTTGCGAGAGCACTACTTGGCTTTGTTCGAGCAAGAACTCCATGCCTGGTCCACTGACGTGAGCACGTGGCCCCGAGCCCGCTCATTCGCATCCTTCCAACGGTTCTTCACCGTCCACTTCCATCCGCTGGTATTCGACATGGGTGATGAACCGATCGCCGGCAAGGGCGATTGATCTGGGGCTCTCCCC
>JALGXV010000328.1 GCA_029821885.1 Candidatus Hebobacteria bacterium | reverse complement strand
GATTGCCGTCACCGGGGGAACTGGTTTCGTCGGGAATAGGGTCGTCGCGCGCCTTCGGGAGATGGGCCAGGAGGTACGCGTAGTGGCCCGCAGCGCGCGCGAGGTGCCCGGGGTGGAACTCGTCACGGGAGACATCACCGATCCGACTGCGGTGGGGCGCGCTGTGAGTGGGTGCAGCGCCGTGATCCATCTCGTCGGCATCATCCGCGAGAAGGAGTCGAACACGTTCAGGCGCGTGCACGTCCAGGGGACAGAAACCGTCGTCGCGGCGTGTCGAGAACATGGTGTCCGGCGCCTGCTACACATGAGCGCCCTCGGGGCCCGCGAGGCCGCGCGGAGCCGGTACCACCGATCCAAGTGGCGGGCAGAGGGGGCCGTGCTGGATTCGGGACTGGCCACGACTATCTTCCGACCTTCCCTGATCTTCGGGCAGGGAAGCGCTTTCATTGCGCAGCTACGCGACCTCGTGTCGGGCTGGCCGGTAGTGCCCGTCATCGGCGACGGCATGAGCCTGACACAGCCGATATGGGTCGAGGACGTAGTCTCATGCTTCCTCGCCGCCCTGGGCAATGAGGAGACGATCGGACAGGCATATGAGTTGGGCGGGCCGGAGGCCCTCGCATTCGAGCAACTGCTTGATGTCGTCGCCGAAGCCGAGGGAATCGACACGGTCAAGGCTCACTTGCCTCTTTGGCTGGTGAAGCCAGTGACAGCCGTCCTGGGACGGTTGTCCTCGCGCTTCCCGCTGACTCCGGACTCGCTGGCCATGCTGACAGAGGACAACGTGTGCGACATAGAGGTAATGCGTCGGACGTTCGGCCTTGAGCCCGCGCGCCTGGGTGAACACCTGTCCGACTGACGGCACCGCTTTGCCGAGGCGGCTCCGCAGTCACGGACTGCGGCAGTCAACGGCCGCCTCTACTGGAACTCCCCTGGGTGCCTTCGCTTTAGCTCGGCGATAGCGTACTCGCGCCCGGTTGCCTTGAGCCGCTCACAGTATTGCCGGAGCATCCCGCGGGTATGCTCCGGGCCGCCCTCCCTCATGACGGTCCACAGCGGGTCCACCGCATACGGCATGGACTTCATCATCGAGTCATGCCATTCGCTCAGGTAGGAGGCCGCCTGACGGCAGACATCGGGATGCTCTGTCGCAACATCATGTTGCTCGTAGGGGTCGTGCTCGACGTCGAACAGCATCTCCTCGGAGAAGAGACGGAACCCATCGTGGTAGGTGCGCATGTGGAGCCACGGCCCAAAGCGCACCGATCGCTGGCACACGTGGGCGCACTGGCTCAGCACGAGATACTCCCGGCCGCACTCCTCTCCCCGAAGCACGGCAGGCGCGTAGCTGCGACCATCCCAGGCAGCGCGGGGCTCTCGCTCGAACAGCTCGGCAAGTGTCGGCGCGAGGTCGAGATTGTAGTGGAGACCAGCGTCACGCTTGCCGCGTGCACCTCCAGGCCAGCGGATAATCATCGGTATCCGGCAGGTAGCGTGGTCTGCAGTCGCGTGCTCGCCGTAGATGCCGAATTCACCCATGTTCTCCGCATGGTCTGAGCTGACGATGACTGCGAGGTCGTCGAGCACGCCCTGCTCCTCCAAGGCGGCGAGCAGCTGGCCGATATGGCCGTCCATGTGCCGGATCCCGCAGTCGTAGCCGTCGATCATCCTGCGGAGATCGTCCATGTCCCTGATCTCCCCGGGATACCGCGGGTACTTCGGATCGGTGCTGGCGTCCCACATGGCGGTATCCCTGGCTGTGTGGGGGCCGACGGCCTGCTGGTGCTGCGCAAGCACCTCCTCGGTAATCCAGTCGGGCAGGGGTTCGTCCTCAAACGGATTGCCGAACTCCGCCGGAGCTCGGTAGGGGGTGTGCGGGTCCCAGTAGTTGACGTGGAGGAGCCAGTTGTCCTCCTGCCCGTTGCGTTCGATCCAGTCCAGTACCGTGGGGGTCACATGCTCGGCCGACTCCATGCCACGCAGGCCAGTGTTGTACGCCTCTGAGAACCCGGCATAGAACCACCAGGCCCCGTGCCGCTCGGCAAAGGGGCTGATGGTCACCGTTCTGAGGCCGACAGACCGCAGAAAGGCAGGCAGGCTCTCCCAGGCGAGGCGGTCCTGGAATCCCCGCCTCCATCCCTCCAGGCGCATATCGGCCGCCGTGCCGCCGTGGCCCACAACTCCCGTGTGGATGCCGAAACGCCCAGTCATCAACCCCGCGCGCGACGGCAGGCAGGGCGCGTCCGCGCAGTAGTAGTTGTCGAACACCAGAGCTTCCCGGGCCAACCGGTCGATGTTCGGGGAGGTGTCGCGGTGGTACCCATAGCAGCCGAGATGGTCCGGGCGGAGTGTATCGAGGTCGAGAAACAGAATGCGCATGGCGGGTCCTCGTGAGCGAAGGTCTGGCGATGTGCTTTCGACTCAGCAGAGCAGCCGCCCTGCCTCCGCGCCCGGCGTGCCGCTACCTCTCACCTCGCGGCGACAATGTGCAGCGGCAGCGTCAGTTCCAGTTGGTCTGGAGCCAGGCAACTGGTGGAGTCACAGGCCTGGAATCGGAGCCGGAGTGCGAGGGAGGCTGGACCCGCGGCAGCATCCGCGCCGACGGCAACCGGGACTGCCAGCTCGACCCGTCCATCATAGACAGAGAGCGTGTCGCCGACCAGTGAGAGTTTCCGTCCCGCCGGATAGCTGATCTCTCCCGCTGTGACCGCGACGCTGCCTGCGACCTCGACTGATGTCGGCACCAGGAAGTCCTGCCGTGGGCTGTGCGAGTTGATGTGCCAACCGTCGGCGATTTCGAGCAGCACGGCTAGGTCGAACTCCTCTCGCGGTCCAACCCGCGACTGAGGAAGAGTCGCCGTCAGTGTGACGGGGTGTTTCTGGGCTGTCACCGGCTCGGACGCCTCGAGCGTTGGCTCGGGCGCAGCTGCGCGACGCTCTTCCATGCGGTCGAAGTAGCGGGCGGTGGCCAGCATGAGAGTATCAGTGCCGTAAGGAGCGCGCTCCATCCATGGCACGAGCAGGCGCAGAGTCTTCTCCGCGTACTCGGCATAGGACTCGTTCCCGGTCAGGTCCGCTAGCCTCAGCAGCACCAGAGAGGCCATTCCGTTGGCCGATGGCAGCGGGTGGTCGAGAGCGTCCTTCCGCCGGGCCAGCAGCTCCTCGGAGCGCTGTAGAAGAATCCCCCGTCGGACTGATCCCAGAACTCGGCGATGGTCGCGTCTATCAGCCTGGTCGCCCACTCCAGCCACCTGGGATCTCCCGTCGTCTCGTGCAGTTCCAGGAGCCCATAGAGGGTGAAGACATAGTCATCGAGATAGCCTTGGAATCGCGCCTCTCCATCTCGCCATCTGCGAAGCAGCCGTCCGTCCACCCATAGGTTCTCGAGCACGAAGTCGGCCGCCCGCGCGGCGGCCTCCGTGTGCCGAGGCTGTGACAGCTGTCGGCCCGCATAGGCGAGGCTGCCGACCATCAGACCGTTCCACGAGGCAAGGATCTTGTCGTCTCGGCCCGGCCGCGTCCTCCGCTCACGCGCTTCGAGCAGCTTCTGCCGCGCGTCG
>JALGXV010000071.1 GCA_029821885.1 Candidatus Hebobacteria bacterium | reverse complement strand
CTCCGCCCGGCCGCAGGATCCTGTAGACACAGCGGAAGGTAGCGAGATGGTCCTCGAGGTGATGCAGCATGAGCACCATGAGCGCGCAGTCGAAGGTGCCAGGTTCGAATCTCAGCCGCTCGACATCGCCCTCGACCCATTGCACCCGACCTTCCGGGTCTTTCTCGCGTGCCTTCTGGAGCATCTCGCGCGAGCTGTCGACGCCCACGACTTCACATCCGGTACGTCTCGCGAGCGGAATCGTCCAACGGCCTGTGCCACAACCCAGGTCTATTAGCCTCTTGCCCGGGCCGAGCCGACCTTCGGCAGCGATCTTCGCCTGCCACCAAGCTATGTGTGGCAGACCATCGCCCCGCACCTCGTCGTAGACCTCGGCAATCTCTGAGTAGTCAGCTTTCTCTGGCATGGATGTCCCCCGAAATGCATCGACCACAGGCCTTCGTCCGTGCCTGTGGTCGAGTTGCGTGCGCTCTGATTCAGTGTGGCTTTCAGATGGGCCGACCGACAGGCGTGCGCGACGTATGGCCGACAGCATGGTGTTGGCTCATAAGGTGCTTCAGAATGCCCACTGTGGCTTCCATCTCGCCGCCAATATAGCATATGGCATGTGGGGGGTCAAGCGGGTTCACACCGGACCACCAGGTTTGCCGCCTTCAAGAGGCGAATCGGGAAAGTTGGGATCGATTGTGAGAACTCGCCGCTTGGCGCACGCGTCTAACACCTCCGGAGGGAGGGAATGACAGAGGCAGCACGAGAGCACGTCTCGCGGGGCCGCAGGTTCGCGCGGTGGTTATGGCGAGTCTTACGATGGTTCTGCCGCTTCTGGCTCATCGTCCTTGTGCTGTTGGCCATCCTGTGGACGGTCTTCACCGCGCGTACCGGAAGGGAGCTCGAAGCAGAACTCAACGCAATCCGCGAGCGGGGGGAGCCTCTGACGTCGGCGGAGATCGCCCCTGAAGTGCCGCAGGGAGAGAAGAACGCCGCCCAAATCTATCAGACAGCCTTCGACTTTCTGACGCTAGGAGACTTCGACGTCGAGCACGGACAGGCAGATGTAGATTTCGGCAGAGAGGTCATCGACCAGCAGAGCACGAGCATTCGCCTGCTGATCGAGGCCGGCGAGACCCCATACTGTGCGTGGCCGATCGACTACAACGCGCCAGCGTACAGCCTCGTCTTCCCTCACTTCGCCCAAATGCGATCGGCCGCCAGGCTGCTGTCCATGGACTCGTACGTGCTCGCCGCCGAGGGAGACCACGACGAAGCCTTGCGGTCGTCTGGGGCGATATTCGGGATCGCCGAACATGCGAAGACTGAGCCCACTCTGATCGGCGTGCTCGTGGGCTACGCCATGCAGGGAATTGGTGCTATGGCACTCGAGGAATCGCTGTCCCTCGGAGATCCGAGTCCGGCGGCCTGCCGGAGGCTCTTCGACCAGTTGAACTCGGTCGACCAGAGGACATCGATGCGCCGCGCCCTGATGGGGGAGCGCGCGATGGGATTGCAGCTCTTCGAGGACATACGCGCCAGAAGAGGCGAGTCGGTGGCGGCCTTCTCAGATCAGTCAGGGTACTCGCCATATGATGGATTGCGTAGGCTGACGTTCCACCTCTATCCGACCCTGGGGCGGCCGCTGTTCAATCTCGACGAGGCGGCGTTCATACGACACCTGAACGCGAACATCGAGGCAATCGACCTACCTTGGCCTCAGTCGAGAGATCAGGCGCGGCGGCTCGACTACGAACACCCCGCGCGACATGTCCTCACATCCATGATCACGCCGGTGTTCTCGCGTGCGTCCTGGTCGATGGAGAGAGCATCAGCAAAGATAGGGGCCGCGCAGATCGCGCTCGCGGCGAAGGCCTATCGAGCCGAGCACGGCACGTACCCGGAGTGGCTGTCCGAGCTGGAGGCCGATGGCTGGGAGCTGCCGAGCGACCCCTTCAGCGGCAAGCCTTATCACTACCGCAGGGAAGGCGACAGTTTCATCGTCTGGAGCGTCGGCCCCAACATGGCCGACGACAACGGCGTGCCCTATGACGGCCAGGCCGGGATGAGGCGGGACGATGGCCCTTACGACATCCCCTTCATCTGCGATCCGGTACGAGCCAGAGAGCAGGCCGCGGAACGAGCGGCGAACTGGGAGGAGCAGGAGAGGCAGCGCGCCGAAGAAGAAGCAGAGAATCAGCGCAGGGAGGGATTCGGCTATGGCAGTCCAGATCGCCGTGGTCGTCCTAGTGGGGCTGGCGGCATCGGCCGCGCTGACGGCCGCCTATCACGTCGACGGGGAGCAAGGTGACGACGCCGGAGATGGCCTGAGACCGCAGTCGGCCTGGCGCACCCTCGACAAGGTCAACGCCACCACCTTCGCGCCCGGCGACACCATCCTGCTGAAGTCCGGCTGCTCATGGCAGGGACAGCTCTGGCCGAAGGGGTCGGGTGAGGACGGCGAGCCCATCGTGGTCGATGCCTATGGCGAGGGTGAGAAGCCAGCCGTCCACGGCGAGGGAGAGTCTTTCGAGGCCGTTCTCCTCTACAATCAGCAGCATTGGGAGATAAACAACCTCGAAGTCACCAACCTGGGGCCGGATGGGCCCGCGCCCAGGGCCGGAGTGAGGGTCCTCGGGGAGGATGCCGGCACTCTCAGCCATGTGCACCTTCGGGGCCTCGACGTGCATGATGTCAATGGCGCCAACCTCGAGGGTCGGGATGGAGGCAAGTGCAACGGTGGCATCCTCTTCGACGTGATCGGCCGCGACATCCGGACGCGCTTCCACGACGTCCTCGTCGAGGGATGCCACGTTCACGCTTGCGACCGGAGCGGCATCAAAACGTGGACCGACTGGACTCGCAGTGGTGAGATCGAGTGGGCGCCCTACACGAAGCTCGTCATCCGCAACAACGTCCTCGACGACATCGGCGGAGACGGCATCATCGCCTGCATGGCCGATGCGCCGCTGATCGAGCACAACGTCGCCAGCCGCTGTAATGCGCGATCGGGCACGTGGAATGTCGCCATCTGGGTCTGGGAGACCGATGACGCGATCATTCAGTTCAACGAGGCCTACCTCACGCGCACGACCAAGGACGGCCAGGCCTATGACCTCGACGGAATGACGAACCGGACGATCGTGCAGTACAACTACAGCCACGACAATGAGGGCGGTCTGATCCTGCTCTGCGAGTCGGGCGACCCGAGCCCGCGGCGCTTCAACGACGGCTCCATAGTGCGCTACAACATCAGCCAGAACGACGGAGCCCGGATCTTCCAGGTCGGCGGCAAGGTCACTAACGCTAAGATCTACAACAACACAATCTACGTGGGCGAGGGGAAGGGCGATCCGCTGATGATCTGGCACAACCAGGACGGCATGTGGCCCGAGGGCATTCAGTACTACAATAACATCTTCTACAACCTCGGCAAGGGTGGCTTCGACCTGGGCAAGAGCACGAACAATGTGTTCGACCACAACGTCTTCTACGGACACCACGATGCCACCGAGCCGGACGACCCACACAAGATCACAGACGATCCCATGCTCGTCGCGCCCGGCAGCGGCGAGATAGGGCGCGACACGGTGGACGGCTACCAGCTGCGGCCGGGCTCTCCGTGCATCGACTCCGGCCTGACAGTTCCGGACAGCGGCGGCCGGGACTACTGGGGCAATCCGGTCCCGTCCGGGAGCGGGACGGACAGAGGCGCGCACGAGAGGCCGGCGGACCAGGGACGATGACACGATCGGGGGTCATAGTCCTGCTTCTCGTCATCCTGGGGGCCGGCGCCTATGTCTTCTACCACCTCGCTCCCACGCCGCAGCGCAACCGCCTCATCGGCACCTGGCGACTCGTGGCCGACAGAGCGGAGTCCCGCGGCTTTGTGTTCCGGGCCGACGGCACGGGCACCTTGACCTACTGGAACCACACCCAGGCGAGCGAAAGCCATCCCCTGGAGATGGAATGGACCATGTCCACCGAGGAACGCAGGATCTTCATCAAGATACTCCAGCGCATGCCGCGGCGAGGTGACGACAAGATCGAAGGGAGCTACCAGTGGGTCCGCGAGGGGATCATGTTCAACCACGCCGGCGGGCCGATCCCGCCAGGGACATTTCTGTACGAAAAGGTCGAGTAGAAGAGATGGCATTCTGGAGCTGGTACTGGAGGGTGGTGTTGGTCTTGGCCATTCTGTTCGTACTGGCCTTTGCTGCGTTCATCTGGCCCACGCCCTGGCGATACGAGCACGTCTACACCCTGAACCACGGACGGGCTTATTGCATCAACCGCTTCACTGGCAGCGTCTACCAGTACGGTGCCAACGGCTGGGAGCCTGTTCGCGAGGATGGCCGAACCAGCCTGGAGACCGGGAGGACCGGTCACGCTCGGTAGCCTCGGGCAGGACGGTTGACACCTCGTGCTATAATGAACCGGTTTCAGTTGCTTCGGCAGCTGCCCTGCCGAAGCGGCCGTTTCCTGGCAGGAGGCAAGCTCCTGCCCTGAATGCGGCCTTGCCACCTGATGTGTCCGCTTTCTCGGGGCCACGTCAATCCGGGCTAGGCATGCTATAGCGTGTAGGTCTTGCTAATCTGATCAGAGTCCTCCCACAGGTAGGTCGCCCGGACGGTAGAGTCTGCCTGCAATGCCTTCACGAGGGAGCAGCGAGGCACCCGGTGGTGCTTTCCCTCTTTTGTGGACAGGAGCGTGACAAGGCGGTTCGGCGTATTCTCGTCTCCCCGGTTCTCGAACAGCTCCCAGAGCTTCTGCGGTGTAGCATTGGTGCTGCCGTGATGGCCCACCTTGTAGAGGGTGGTCGCCTTGAGCCGCTCCGTGATGGCGGGGGCCTTGAGGGCCCACGCCCAGTTCTCCCACTGGGCGTCCCCGGAGAAGAGCAGCGCCTTGCCATCCACCTCGAAGAGCAGTATGACGCTGGTGTTGTTGAGGGCATCATTCATTGCCTCGACGATGCGGGTCGCGTTCCACAGCTCTGCCCGGCCCAATCGATCCATGACCCAACGCACATGGGACTCGGCGGAGGCGGCAGGCAGTGTCGGTGCGCCTGGGAAGAGCGCCGACTTGGCGGGGAGAGACGGGTCTGCAGTGGCAGCCGCACCAGCGAGGGTGGCGCCGAGCTCCCAGTACTGAGTCGGATGTCGGTCTGCCGGGGACCTTATATCCGTTGTGTCCTCCAGCGTGGGCGGTCCAAGGACGGACACTCGTACGCCAGGTAGGATCTCCTCCAAGCCGGATTCGCTGCCCTCGTGTACATAGGCCGCGGCCGCAGGCTCTTCCCCCATGTGCGAGAGGAGTGCGACGGCAGCCTTGTTCTTGATGTTGGCCTCGGCGACGAATACGAGCTCCTCGGCCAAGTCGGCAGGCGCCGCGGACAGCAGCCGGGAGGCGTTCGCGACAAGCTGCTCGGCGAAGTCCTGAGCGGCGTCTAGGCTCCGGATCTGGGCGAGCCCTCTGACACCGTACACCGAGGGGGCCGAGGTGGCCTGGGCCTCAGCCTTCGGGTGCTCGGTCCACGGCTGGACAACCACCTTGGGCTTGAGATCCGCCAAGCGTTCACCCAGTCCCTTGAGCCCGAACGTCTTGAGATGGTCCTGATGCCGATGTGTGACGACGACGGCGTCGAGGCGCTTGCCGCAATCCTTTTCGATCTGCTCGACCACCTTCGTCATCCACTCCTTGTCTTCGGTGGTCGTGCCGCAGTCGATGAGCACGTGGCGATCACCGTCTCCATCGTAGGGGAATGAGAGCAGGAAGCAGTCCCCGAAGCCGACGTTATACATCGTAACGCGAACGTCGCCCGTTGGCTTGGTCTCAGGCATCCCACTCCTCCTTTGGAAGCTGGCCATCCCTCCGCAGATGCATGCGCGCGAAGCGCTGCCCCGGCGGCGAGCCGTCGGAGCGGCCGTATCGGCCGTCGCTGTCTCTGATGCCGTTGCGCCAGAGGTAGGCGAGGCGCTTGCCCTGAGCATCCGCGTTGTTGACACGGCTGCAGATGTGATACTTCAGCCGGCTGAACTCATCGAAGATGAGGACGCCTCCCCCATAGAGTCGCACGGGCGTGTCGCCCGGCATCTCCTCAGGCTTATTGATCTTGAGCTCGCGGAGCTGGTCGGCGCGCAGATCGAGAATCTGGAGGTACTCGCTTACGGTCTCCCTGACGAAGAATCCGTCCGGCCCGATCCGCAGGCAGGGACGGACGGAGAGAATGACGGTGTGGGCGTGCTCGAAGACGCGGAGGGTCTTCCGGTTCTCCCAGAGGAAGCGAAAGACCTCGTCGGGGTCGCGCCGAAGCGATTCGGGGTGGATGCCCTCATAGCGCAGTTTCTCCTCGTCCTTGGGCCTCTCCCAGATGCCTTCCTCGAGGATCCTGCCGGCGTCTTCATGGCCCAGGATGTACGGCGGTCCGATGCCCCACAGCGCGAACTGCTTGCGCAGCGCATCGCGGTACTTGTACCGCCCGTCGTCCGGGAGAAGCTCGTAGTCGGCAGTGAGCAGAGCGGTGAGGAATTCGCTGAAGTGTAGGTCGACCACAGGGCAGTAGTCCAGGGCACGGATGACCATCGTCAGCAAGTGCTGGGCTGCCGCCACGCCGTCCCTCACGGCGCGCTGGAGCGGCACGCTATCACCCGGCAGAGAGAGCAGGTCCTTCATGCGCCCCAGCCATACCTCGAGGAAGGCGTTGAGCACGGCAGCGGAGAGTATCTTCCCTCGCTCGTGACACTCCTCGTATCGCGGGTCTTCCGGGGCATCTGGATCCGGGGGAAGCTCCACAGCTCTGCGCAGGGCCGAGCGGCGGAACCGGCTGACCTCCTGCCCGAATTCCTCGGCCAGCCCGAAGAGCACGCTCTGCTTGAGCGCCTCGACCTCCAGTCGCTCTTTGCCTATCTGGTCGTCCGCAGCGGCCGAGTTGGGAGCAAGCAATCGGCCGACGATCTGCTCGACCCCGAAGACCGAGAGCAGGGCGACTATGTCTGCGAAGGCCTCATGGAATCCGGCCTGGTCGGGGCCGGAAGGAAGCGTGTAGCTGTCGCGGAGCCCGTCCAGGAGGGCGTGGGTGGCCTCGTGGGCGACGATGTCGTGCGAGAGACAGGTGAACACGATTGGATGGTCCGCGTCGGGGTGCGCGGTCGGGACGTAGCCGAAGAAGATGGAGTGGTCAGACTCCGAGTAGCAGGCGTTCGCATCGCAGAACGCGTGAGGCACGAGGTTGATCTGGTGGCCGCGGAAGCTCCACGCAACGCGGCGGCCCAAAGCGAACTCGAAACGGCAGAGCACGCGCATGACGATGGCATAGACATTCTGCGCGTGAAACGCCGGATCTGTCAGAAGAGTCTGGTCAGGCGCGTTCCGGAACTGATCGTCGGCGTCACGCCCCAGCTCCGCAGGTTCGTAGAATACGCGCTGCGAGGCGTCGTAGTCAACCACATGCACCCGGTATCCGCGCGGACCAGCGCTGAGATCCTCGTACGGTATGGTCACCTTAGTCGTGAGGATGTCGCCGCCCGACGGCCCTGCACGTACGCTCGGATCCTGGGCGATGATCGTCAGTTCTCTCTCGGCTCGCATGGCAGATGCCCTCTCTTCACGGGGAGAACGGGCACTGATCGGGGGAGGGGACGGCATGCCGCGTGGTGTCAAACCAATCGAGTGAACAACCCTGTACCGCCCCTACTCGGGTCGTACCCTCGTTCGTTCTGATTCACCCCTTGCACGCGCCCCTACATGCGCCTCGGCCTCCTCGTTCTCCGACTCCGCGTTGGTCGCGTGCGGACGACGACAGGAGGGAGGTCATTGGGAAGAAGCTGGCTGCGAAGGAGATGGAACTCTCCTCCCCCTCTTAGTAGGCACACTAGCACACATCTGCCGGTTTGGCAACAGCTCAGTGTGTGGATATGGCCCAGGATGCCGTTGGCTGTCTTCGCCGTGCCTGCCCGAAGCCTGCGATGTGCGCCCCGAAGATCCCCTTGACAAGGAAGAGCGTGATCACGACGCCGAGCAGCATACCCGCTGGAGGAGGGGTCGCACCGACACCCAACACCACTGGTGCCACCCCGCCGATGATCGCATTCGGTTGCCTCGGTAGTTCCACTGCCGAAGCGGTAGTGCTAGGAGCGGCTGTTTGATTGAATGGCAGAAGATCGCTTCCTGTCCTATGCATTCTGCGGGTCGGACCTGTCTCCAACGGTTGACACCTCGTGCTATAATGAACTGGTGGGGTAGGGGAGAGGCGCGCGTGTGAAGGAAGTATCTGCGGCGGAGATCACGGCCAAGGTCGCTGAACTCTGCATTCGAGCTTGCACTGTCCTTCCTCCCGATGTCGTGGCTGCGATGGAGTCCGCCCGCGATCTCGAGGAGTCAGCGCTTGGCCGGGAAGTGCTGTCACGTCTCCTGGAGAACGCTCGCCTGGCTGCCGATGAGTCCATCCCAATGTGCCAGGACACGGGCCTGGCCGTCGTCTTCGTGGAGATGGGCGAAGATGTGAGGGTCAATGACGGGCATCTGCGCGATGCCATCGCCGAGGGCGTACGCGAGGGCTATGAGAGAGGCTATCTCCGCAAGTCGGTCGTGCACAGCCCCCTCAACCGCTGCAACACGGGCGACAACACGCCGCCGGTCATCTGCACTGAGATCGTGCCTGGGGAGACACTCAAGATCACGGTCGCCGCCAAGGGGGCTGGATCGGAGAACATGAGCCGCCTGAAGATGATGGCCCCCGCCGACGGCGAGGCCGCTGTAAAGCAGTTCGTCAGGGAGACGGTCGAGCGAGCTGGGGCAAGCGCCTGCCCGCCAGTCGTCGTCGGCGTCGGGCTAGGCGGAAGCTTCGAGCAGTGCGCTCTGATCGCGAAGAAAGCATTGCTTCGACCGCTGCACGACTCCGGCCCGCACCCGGAAGCGGCGAAGCTGGAGGCGGAGCTGCTCGACGCCATCAACAGCACCGGGATCGGGCCAATGGGCGTTGGCGGTCGCATCACCGCGCTGGCCGTGAAGGTCGAGACGGCGCCATGCCACATCGCAAGCATGCCGGTTGCCGTCAACCTGCAGTGTCACGCGGCCAGGCACGCCGAGCACACCTGGGAGTAGACTCGTGTCGGTTCCCGAGCCGAGCGAAACGCCGGTCAGTCTCACGACGCCGCTGTCCGACGAGGACGTGCTGGCACTGCGCGCCGGCCAGCCGGTCCTCATCACGGGCGCGGTCTACACTGCGCGCGACGCGGCCCATCAGCGTATGTTCGAGGCACTTGGCCGGGGAGAGGAGCTGCCGTTTGACGTTCGCGGAGAGGTCATCTACTATGTCGGCCCGACTCCGACGCCTCCCGGACATGTGATCGGCGCGGCCGGTCCGACCAGTGCAGGCCGCATGGATCGGTACACGCCGCCCCTGCTCAAACGCGGCATGAAAGGGATGATTGGGAAGGGGCCGCGTTCCGAGGAGGTCCGAGAGGCGCTCAAGAGGCACAAGGCCGTCTACTTCGGAGGGCTCGGCGGAGCGGGAGCGCTGCTCGCCAGACAGATCACGGCGGTGGAGATGATAGCGTACGAGGACCTCGGGACGGAGGCCATCCGCCGACTGGAGGTGGAGCAGTTCCCGGCCGTCGTCATCAACGACTGCCACGGCGGGGACGCGTATGCGGAGGCGAGGGCCCGCTGGCAGAGAGTATGAAACCGCAGATAGCGATCATCGATTACGGGATGGGCAACCTGCGCAGCGTCGAGAAGGCGCTCCAGCGCGTTGGCGCGCAGGCCGGGGTGATAGACTCGCCCGAAGCGGCCGCGGGCGCAAAGGGGCTCGTGTTGCCAGGGGTGGGCGCGTTCGGCCAGGCGATGGAGCGGCTGTCCGAGGCCGGGTTCGACCAACTCGTGAAGGAGTGGGTGATCGCGGACCGGCCGTTTCTCGGCATCTGCCTGGGCCTGCAACTTCTGTTCACCGAGAGCGAGGAGTTCGGACCGGTGCGCGGGCTAGACCTCGTGGCGGGCCGCGTCGTGCGGTTCCGCGGGCCGCAGTACGAGCAGCACGGGGACAAGCCAGGCCTGAAGGTGCCACATATGGGGTGGAATAGCCTCAATGTCACCAAACTACATGCCGTGGTCGAGAACCTGCCGCCCGACGCGATGGCGTACTTCGTGCACTCCTACTACTGCGTTCCGGACGATGCCGACTGGACTACAGTGGTGACCCATCATGGGATGGAGTTCACGTCGGCCGTGTCGCGGCGGAACGTCTTCGCCTCGCAGTTCCATCCCGAAAAGAGCGGGGATGTGGGGCTTCAGATGCTGACGAACTTCGTCGGTCTCGTGGATGCGGCGGCGTGATGGAGGTCATCCCCGCCATCGACCTCCGCGGCGGCCGCTGTGTCAACCTCGTCCAGGGTGACTACGGCCGTGAGACCGTCTTCGGCGATGATCCACCCGCGATGGCGCGCCGGTGGGAGTCGCTGGGAGCGCCCCGTCTCCACATCGTTGACCTCGACGGAGCGAGGGAAGGTGCTCCTCGCAACCTAGATGCTGTCCGAGACATCTGCGATGCCGTCTCCATCCCCGTCCAGCTCGGCGGTGGCATCCGAGATGTCATCACCGCCCGCCGGGCCTTCGAGACAGGTGTGGACCGCCTGATCGTCGGCACCGCCGCGCTCGATCCTGATGGGGCCGCCAGCTTTGTCGGCGAATTCGGCGAGGCCGTGGCCGCCGGCATCGACTCCCGCGACGGCTTTGTCGCCGTCCGCGGCTGGCTCGACACGACCGAGGTCCGCGCGCTCGACCTGGCGAAGAAGCTCGTCGCCCTTGGCTTCCTATGGATCGTCTTCACCGACATTCAGAGCGATGGAATGCTCAAGGGCACGAACATCCCGGCCTTGAGAGAGATGGTCGAGTCCGTCGATGCCTCTGTCATCGCCTCCGGGGGCATCACAACCATCGATGATCTGCGCGCTGCCCGGGAAGCGGGCGCCGCGGGAGCCATCGTCGGGCGCGCGCTGTATACAGGCGCGCTCAATCTGAAGAAGGCCATACAGGCCCTATGCTAGCCAAGCGAATCATCTGCTGTCTGGACGTGGACCGCGGCCGTGTCGTGAAGTGTATCAAGTTCCTCGACCCGCGAGACGCGGGCGATCCCGTCGAGCTCGCCCGACGCTACAACGCCGAGGGCGTCGACGAGCTCACGTTCTATGATATCACGGCCTCCCATGAGGCGCGGAGCATCATGCTGGAGGTCGCGGCCCGTACGGCCGAGGAGGTGTTCATCCCCTTCACGGTCGGCGGCGGCATTCGCACCATCGACGACTTCCGGGCCGTGCTGAAGACCGGCGCCGATAAGGTCTCGATCAACACGGCAGCTCTCAAGCGGCCGAAGATGATAACGGCGGCCGCCGAGCGCTTCGGCAGCCAGTGCGTTGTCCTATCCATAGACGCGAAGCGCCGGGCTGATGCCGCCGCCGACGCTCCGAAGTGGGAATGCTACACCAACGGCGGGCGAGTGCCGACAGACGTCGATGTGGTCGAGTGGGCGCAGCGAGGGGAGGAGCTGGGGGCGGGCGAGATCGTCCTCAACAGCATCGATGCGGACGGCACCATGGCCGGCTATGACATCCAGTTGTGTCGCGCGGTCGCGGACGCCGTCACCATCCCGGTCATCGCCTCCGGCGGCGCTGGCAAGCCGGAACACCTGCACCGGGCCCTAACCGAGGGGCACTGCGAGGCCGCCCTTGTCGCCAGCATCGCACACTACTCAGCTCACCCAATCGCCGAGATCAAGAGCTACCTGGCGGAACGCGGAGTGCCCATCAGGCCCACGGCGTTCCCGCCCTAGTCGGAGGCCTGGCGGGTGAACAAGGGCGGGGGAGGCATAACCTGGCGCAGCGTGCTCATCGGCCTCGTGCTGGCCTCGGCGCTGTGCGCCATCACACCCTACAACGACTACGTTGTCGGCAACACCTACATTGCCGGCAATCACTTCCCGGTCGGCGCGGTCGCAGTTCTGCTCCTGCTTTCCCTGCTGAACTTCTTGCTCTACCGGACCCGCGGGTCAGCGTTCCTCAGCCCCGGCGAGACTGCCGTCGTCTACGTCATCATCATGGTGACCTCTGGATTGCCCTCGTCGGGGCTGCTGCGTTACATGATCCCCTGCGGCACCGTGCCCTACTACTACGCCAGCGGGGGGAATCAGTGGGAGCTGCTCTTCTGGGACCGGATACCTGTGTGGCTGGCCGTGAGCGATCCTGCGGCGCACACCTGGTTCTGGGAGGGGATGCCGGCTGGGGAATCGCTTCCCTGGCGGCCGTGGGTGACCATGATGTCGCACTGGTCCATCTTCTTCGGCGCTCTGTGGGTCATGATGATCTGCATGGCCGCCTTGGTGCGGAAGCAGTGGGCCGACCGGGAGCGTCTCGCCTTTCCGCTCGTGCAGTTCCCGGTAGAGGTTCTCCGGGGCGACGACCGCGGTCCGTCCGCGCCCTTCTTCACGGGTCGCCTCGTCTGGATCGGCGCCGGCGCTGTCTTCCTCATTCACCTCGTCAACGGCATGCACCAGCAGCTCCCGGCACTCCCTGAGATTCCGACCTTCTGGTATCTCGACCCCTACATCACTGACAGACCCTGGAACGCCATCGTCCCCATGTACCTCGGTCTCTTCTTCTCGGCCGTCGGCTTCGGCTATCTCCTTTCGTTGGAGGTCGCCGCCGGCTTCTGGGCGTCCGTCCTCTTCATCAAGTTTGAGGCGGTTGTCCTGAGTGCGCTGGGCTACGAAGGCACGAGCGCTTGGTCTGGTGTCATCAGCGAGATCACACGCGCGCAGCAGATGGGAGGCCTCCTCGCCATCGCCTTCGTCCTCTTCTGGCTCCTTCCCTCCTCGCCATCGCCTTCGTCCTCTTCTGGCTCCTTCGGGGCACGCTCGCAGAAGCGGTGAGGCGGGCCTTCACTCGAGCGCCAGAGCTGGCGGACGTGGACAAAGGCGAGCCGATCAGCTATCGGTGGGCCGTCTTCGGCTTCCTCGGTGGATTCGGCGTCGCCCTGTATTGGCTCGTCGCTGCGGGAATGACGCTCCCCTTCGCCTTCACCCATCTCGTCTTCTTCATCGCCATCTGCCTCGTGCTCACCCGCATCATCGCCGAGGCAGGGATGCTCATGATCCACCTCATCTTCAACCCGGTCGACTACCTGCTCCTCTTCGGCGGAACGACCGTCGTCGGCCCGAACAACCTCACGGTGCTCACGTTCGTCGACTGCGCGCTCACATGGGACCTGCGCGAGTTCCTCATGCCGTCCATCCTCAACGGCTTTCGGTTCGCGGAGATCGAGGGCATACGTACGCGACGGATCGTTCCCGTGATGGTAGTGGCACTCGCTGTCTGCGTTCTTGTCAGCGTCCCGGCATACCTGATGACCTTCTACAAGGCCGGCGCGTTTCAGGCGGGAAACGTCGTGGAGCTGGAGAGCCATCCCACGCGGTTCTTCAGGCTCCTCGCGACACGCCTGCAGACGCCCGATAGGCCCTCGACGACCCAGTATGTCTCGATGCTCTCCGGTGCGGCCATCGTCGCCGTCCTCTCATGGCTGCGGCTGAACTTCGTGTGGTGGCCGATCCACCCCCTCGGGTTCGTCATGGGCACGGCCTGGGCCAGCCTCAACCTCTGGTTCTCGCTCTTCCTCGGATGGTTGTTCAAGCTGCTGGTCATCCGGTATACTGGGCTCCGCGGATACGTTCAGTTCCGCCCG
>JALGXV010000070.1 GCA_029821885.1 Candidatus Hebobacteria bacterium | reverse complement strand
CAGACGCCCTCCTGCTGGGACGGCATCGTGTCTACGTGATAGACGGCATCACACCCGGAGCAGGTGCGCCGCCCGGAGAGCCGGCGGAGCAGCTCCTCCTCCGGCACGCGGAGAAGGATCGCCGCATCCAGCTCCCGGCCCATCTCCTGGAGGCGCGCCTCCAGGGCCTCGGCCTGGGCGACGGTGCGCGGGAACCCGTCGAGCACATAGCCCTTCTGCGCGTCGGGCCGCGACAGCCGCTCAGTCATCATATCCAGGATCAGCTCGTCCGGAACCAGCTCGCCGCGATCCATGTATGGCTGCGCCCTCAGGCCCAGCTCCGTCTTGTCCCGGACGTTGGCCCGCAGCAGATCGCCCGAGGCGATCTGGGGAACGCCTCTCCGCTTCTCCAGCGCGCCGGCCTGGGTTCCCTTGCCGGACCCCGGCGGGCCCAGCAGCACGATCCTGATCATCTGATGAACCCTTCGTACTGACGCATCACCAGGTGTCCCTCGATCTGCTGCATCGTGTCGAGGGCCACCCCCACCAGGATCAGCAGCGAGGTGCCGCCGACTACGGTGAAGCTGGTGACGCCGGTTATCACCGGCACGTAGTACGAGAGCAGCGCGATCACCCCCAGGAATAAGGCCCCGGCGAGGGTGATGCGGCTGAGCACTCGATCCAGATGCCGCTCGGTCGGTCGGCCGGGCCTGATGCCTGGGATGAAGCTCCCGTACTTCTTCAGGTTATCGGCCACGTCGGCCACATTGAAGGACACCGCGGTGTAGAAGTATGTGAAGAAGATGACGGTTGCGAAGTAGATTCCCGACGCCATCCAGTTCTGCCCGGGCGAGAAGAAGTCGCCCATCTGCCGCATGATATCTCCCCAGCGGCCGCTCAGTCCCTGGCCGAAGCTGGCGATCTGCGCCGGCAGCAACACCACTGCGATGGCGAAGATGATGGGGATGACTCCGGCCGTGTTCACTCTGATCGGAAGGAAGCTGCTGCCGCCGCTGTAGATGCGCGTGCCCACCACGCGCTTCGCCGACTGGATGCTGATGCGCCGCTCGCCCTTGGTGATGTAGATGATGCCGGCGATGGTGACGAGCCAGATCACCAGCAGTCCGAAGATGTTCGCCCAGACGAGCACCCCGGCGCGCCAGTTCTGGATGGTCAGCATCACGTCGGCCGGCATGCGAGCCACGATGCCGGCAAAGATGATGAGCGACACGCCGTTCCCGATGCCCTTGTCGGTGATCTGCTCCCCCATCCATATGAGGAAACACGTGCCGGCCGTCAGCGTCAGCACGATCGGCGCCAGGGCGAGGCCGCTGGCGTTCAGGATCGGCGTCCTCGAGAGATAGGCGCACATCATGCTGCCCTGCACGATGGCCAGGAAGATGGTGAGCCAACGGGTCCACTGCGAGATCTTCTTGCGCCCGCTCTCGCCCTCCTTGGCCACCTCCTGGATGCGGGGGATGGCGATGCCCAGCAGCTGGAAGATGATGGAAGCGTTGATGTAGGGCATGATGCCCATCGCCAGGACCGAGAACTTGGAGAACCCACCGCCGGTGAACATGTCGAACAGCCCGAGCAAGGGGCCCTGCTGTACGAACTCCCGCATGGCATCGTGGTCCACATTCGGCACCGGGACATGGAGGCCGACCACGTAGACGGCGAACATCCCGAACACAAACAGGATGCGCCGCCGCAGGTCCGGCAGCTTGAAGGCCGCTATCATCGGTGCCAGCACGCCAACCACGTCAGATGACCTCCGCGCTTCCTCCGGCGGCCTCGATCTTCGCCCGCGCCGCCGCCGTGAAGTGATGGGCGCGCACCGTCAGCGCCTTGCTCAGCTCTCCCTCGCCCAGCACGCGCACCCCGTCGTTGAGCTTGCGGATGATCCGCCGCTCCAGCAGCACCTCCGGCGTCACCTCCGCGCCCGCGTCGAACCGCTCCTCCAGCCGCCCCACGTTCACCTCCGCCCAACTGCGGCGGAAGATGCCGATGTTCCGGGAGGCCTTGCTCAGCCCGCGCCGCTTCCGCAGCCGCCGGTAGAGCGGCGTCTGGCCGCCCTCGAACCCGGGCCGGACTTTGCTGCGGGCCTTCTGGCCCTTCATGCCCCGGCAGGAGGTCTTGCCGTGCCCGGAGCCTATGCCCCGGCCAACTCGCTTGCGTCTTCCCTTTGCCCCCGGCGCGGGGGCCAACTCGCCAATCTGCATCGGTGCCTCGTCAGCCTTTCTGCTCTTCCTCTGCGGCCTCAGCCGCCTGCTCCTGTTCGATCTCCTCGACCTCGACGAGATGCTCGATCGTCCTCACCATGCCCCGCACGGCCGGTGTGTCAGGCCGCACCACGGCGCGGTTGATCCGGGTCAGCCCCAGCGCCCGCGCCGTCTGCCTCTGATTCTTCGGATGGCCGATGAAGCTGCGGCGCAAGGTAATGCGGAAGGAGCTCATTCCGTCTCCTCCGCAAGCTCTTCCTCTTGCTCCTCCTCCGACGGCTGGCCCTCCGACGGCAGCAGGTCGAGATGGTAGCGGTCGGCGATGTCCTCCGGCGCCCGGCCCCGCGTCGCCGCCACCTCCCGAACCGTGCGCAGGCTCTTCAGTCCCTCCAGAGCCGCCCGCGCGATGTTGACCGGGTTGCTCGAGCCCATCGACTTCGAGAGCACGTCTTTGATACCCGCCGCCTCCACCACCGCCCGCACGGCTCCACCCGCGATCACGCCCGTGCCGGGCGAGGCCGGCTTGAGCAGCACCCGGGCCGCCCCGTAGCGTGACTCCACCGGGTGCGGAATCGTGCTGCCCAGCATGGAGACCTTCGTCAGGCCCTTCTTCGCCTCTTCGGCCCCCTTGCGAATCGCAATCGGCACCTCCGCCGACTTGCCCAGCCCGACGCCGACCGATCCCGCACCGTCGCCCACCACCACGAGCGCGTTCCAGCGCAGCGTCCGGCCGCCCCGGTGGACCTTCTGCACGCGGTTCAGGGAGACCAGCTTCTCCTCCAGTGCTTGCTCGCCAAGTTGATTTCTGCCCGAGAACGCGGTCATAAGTCCAAACTCCTCAGAACTCCAGCCCCGCCTCGCGAGCCCCCTCGGCGACGGCCTTCACTCTCCCATGATAGCGATATCCACCTCGGTCGAAGACCACGCGCTCCACGCCGGCGGCCTTCGCCCGTTCGGCCAGCGCCCGTCCCACCGCCTTCCCCGCCTCCGCCGTGCGGCGGGAGGCCCCATTCGAGATGACCTCCGGATCCCGCGAATCGGCCGCCGCCACCGTCCGGCCCTCGTCGTCGTCGACGACCTGGGCGTAGACATACCGAAGGCTGCGGAACACGCACAGCCGAGGCCGCTCCCCGGTTCCGCTCACGTGCTTCCGCACGCGCCGGTGGCGCCGCTGTCTTCCCGTCTTCCGTTGCACGACTCTGGCCACAGCTTCACTCCCTCACTGAACGCCTACTGTTGCATCGCGGCCTGGGCGGCCTTCCCTGCCTTGCGGCGGATCTGCTCTCCCTGGTAGCGGAACCCCTTCCCCTTGTAGGGCTCCGGCTTCCTCGATGCCCTGATGGTCGCCGCCGTCTGCCCGAGCAGCTCCTTGTCGATTCCGCTGAGCGTGAGCCGGGCCGAGAGATAGTCGTTCTCACCCGTCGGCACGAACGTCTCCACCGCGGCCGAGATGCCCTCCGCCAGATCGAAGATCACCGGATGCGAGAACCCGAGCTGCATGGTGAGCCGCTGCCCCTGTTGCTGCACGCGGAAGCCCATGCCGTAGAGCTCCAGCACCTTCTGGTACCCCTCGCTCACGCCGGTCACCATGTTGGCCACCAGGCTGCGCGTGAGGCCATGCAGCGAGCGATGGTTCTTGCTCTCGGAGGGGCGCCGGATGGTGATGACCCCGTCCTCGATGACGATCTCCATCTCCTCGTGGAGGGTGCGCGACAACTCCCCCTTCGGCCCCTTCACGGTCAGCCGATGGTCGGTCAGTTCCGCCGTCACGCTCGACGGCAGCGGTATGGGTGATTTGCCGACCCGCGACATCGTATCTCCTCCCGCCTACCAGACGTGGCAGAGCACCTCGCCGCCGACGCGCCTGCGGCGCGCCTCCCGGTCGGTCAAGACGCCCTGGGAGGTGGACAGCACCGCGACACCCAGCCCGCCGAGCACGCGGGGGATCTCCTTCGAGTTCACGTAGATCCGCAGACCGGGCCGGCTTATCCGCCGCAGACCCCTGATGACCGGGTCGCCAGACTGCTGATCGTACCGCAGGTGGACGCGAATCTGTCCCTGCCTCTTGTCGTCGATGAGGTCGTACTTCTGTATGTATCCCTGCGCCTTGAGCACCTTGGCGACCTCCAGCTTCAGCTTCGAGGCGGGGATGACGGCGTGATCGTGGCGCGCCAGGTTGGCGTTCCTGATGCGCGATAGCATGTCGGCAATAGAGTCAGTGACAGCCATTGCTCTTCCCTACCAGCTCGATTTCGTAATCCCCGGCAGCAGCCCACGGAGGGCCATCTCCCGGAAGCAGATGCGGCACATGCCAAACCGTCTCAGATAGGCCCTCGCCCGGCCACATAGCTGACACCGGTTATAGCGTCGGACCTCGAACTTCGGCTTGCGCCGAGACTTCTCTATGAGTGCTTTGCGCGCCACGCGTCACACCTCCCGTTCCGACACCGTTAGGACTCCCGCAGGGGGAACCCGAACTCGCGCAGCAGCGCGAGGCATTCCTCATCGCTTCTCGCCGTCGTCACTATGGTCACGTTCATGCCCTGCACGCGGGAGACACTGTCCAGATCGATCTCCGGGAACACCGTCTGCTCCCGCAGGCCCAGACTGTAGTTGCCCCGGCCGTCCACCGCGTCGGGCGGCAGCCCCCGGAAGTCCCGAATCCGCGGCAGGGCCGTGCTGATGAGGCGGTCCAGGAACTCGTACATCCGATCGCGCCGCAATGTCACCTTGCAGCCCACAGGGTTGTTCTGCCGCACCCGGAACTGCGCGATGGACCGCTTCGCCCGCGTGATCACGGGGCGCTGGCCGACGATGGTCGAGAGCTCCGCCACCGCCGCGTCCAGCACCTTCGGATCCTGCGTGGCCGCTCCCACACCCATACTCACGATGATCTTGGAGAGCCGCGGGGCCTCCATGACGTTGCCGTATCCGAACCGGCGCACGAGGGCCGGCACTATCTCCTCGAAGTAGCGCTCCTTCAGCCGCGGCTTAGGCGGGGCCTCCGCGGCCGCGCCGGCCTCGCTGCTCTCTTGCTTTCGCTTCTCCTCCGCAGACATCCGTTTCCCTTGGCTTCCCTACTTGATCTACTTGATCGCTTTGATCTACTTGATCGCGTCCACGGGTTCGCCGCAGCGCCTGCAGACGCGGGCAGACTTCCCTTCGAACTCGCCCCGCCGCACCCGGGTGGGGCGGTCGCAGCTCGGACACACCAGCATCACGTTCGCGATGGCAATCGGCCCCGGCTGTTCGATCCGTCCGCTTTGGATCTGCGTCGCGCGGGTCGTTCGGCCCCGAGGCCGGGAGTGCTTGGTCCTCATGTTCACGCCTTCCACCAGCACCCGCTTCCCGTCGGGCAGCACCCGGATCACGCGCGCCCGGCGGCCGGGACGGCGGTCCGCCTCCCGATGCTGGGCCTCCGCGTCCAGCCGCTCGACCTCCTCCTCGGTCAGCCGGGCCTCTCTGTCCGCGCCGGACCGTATGAAGACCGTATCTCCTTTTCTGAGCCCGGGCTTCGGGCGGCCGCTCCGCCGCTTTCGCTTCACCTCAGATCACCTCCGGCGCCAGGGAGACGATTCGCATGAACTCCTTCTCCCTCAGCTCCCGCGCCACGGGGCCGAACACCCTGGTGCCCCGCGGGCTCCGCATATCGCTGATCAGCACGCAGGCATTGTCGTCGAACCGGATGATCGAGCCGTCCTGCCGTCGCAGCGGCTGCCTCTGCCGCACCACCACCGCCCGCGACATCTGCCCCTTCTCGATCGGAGCGCCGGGCGCGATCTGCTTCACCGACACCACGATCACGTCCCCGACCCGCGCATACTTGCGGGCCGACCCGCCCAGCACGCGGATGCACTCGGCCACCCGGGCGCCGCTGTTGTCCGCCACCTTCAATCTCGTTCGAAGCCCAATCATCGTGGTCTGCCGTGCCCGGTTTGCCGCTGCAGGCCGGGCTATTGCTGCTCCTTCTCCTTCTTGGCCGCCTCCGCTATCCCCTGGGTGAGGTGTGCCGGCACCTCCTGGTAGTGCGAGAACTGCATGCCGTAGGCGCCCCGCCCCCCGGTGAGCGACCGAAGCTCGGAGCCGAAGTTCGCCATTTCCGCCAGCGGCACCGTCGCCCGGACCACCTGTGAGTTGCCCCTTGGCTCCATGCCCAGGATGCTGGCGCGCTTGCTGTTGAGAACGCCCATCACATCGCCCATCTGCTCGCCGGGTGTGGTCACGTCCACCTGCACGATCGGCTCCAGCAGGATGACCCCGGCCTCCTCCGACCCCTTCTGGAGCGCGATCGAGCCCGCGATCTTGAAGGCCATGTCGGAGGAGTCCACCGCATGGCTCGACCCGTCGTCGAGGATCGCCTTCAGGTCCGTCATCGGATAGCCGGCCAGCACGCCCTTTCCCATCGCCTCCCGGATGCCTTTCTCGACGGCCGGCACGAAGTTGCGCGGCACCGAGCCGCCCCTGACCTCATTGGCGAACTCGAATCCCTCACCCCGTGGTTTCGGCTCGACGCGCACCCACACGTCGCCGAACTGGCCCCGGCCGCCCGTCTGCCGCTTGAACCGCCCCTGCACCCGGGCGCTCCCGCGCAAGGTTTCCCGGTACGGGATCTTCGGCGCGCCCGTCTCCACCTCCACACCGAACTGGCGCCGCAGGCGGGAGACGATCACCTCCAGGTGCAGATCCCCCAGTCCCGAGAGGATGCTCTCATTCGTGTCCGGGTTCATCTTGAACTGGATCGTCGGGTCCTCCTCGGACAGCCGCGCCAGCGCCGCCCCGACCTTGTCCTCGTCGGCCCGCGACTTCGCCGAGACGGCGAGCGAGAAGACCGCCACCGGGAACTCGATCCCCGGCAGCACGATCGGGGTGCCCTCGACGCACAGCGTGTCCCCCGTGACCGTCGTGTGCAGCTTCGCCACCAGACCGACGTCGCCCGTTGGCACCGCCGACACGGCCTCCTGCTTCCTACCCACTGGGCACAGCAAGGGGCCGATTCGCTCCCTCTCACTCTGGGTTGCGTTGTAGACCTGCGAGTCGCTGTGTATGGCGCCGGCGTACACCCGGAAGTAGGTGAGCCGCCCGGCATAGGGGTCGGCCGTGGTCTTGAAGACGAGCGCGCAAAGGGGCTCGCCGGCCTCGGCCCGCCGCTCTTCCTCCCCGTCCGTTCGCGGGTTCTTGCCCGCCGCCGGCGCCGCCTCGGCCGGCGTGGGAAGGTCGGCCACGATGGTATCGAGCAGCGCCTTCACGCCCAGGCCGGCGGTCCCGCTGACCGCGAGCGTGGGCACCACCTTGCCGGCCAGGGTGGCCGCCCGTAGCCCCCGGACGATCTCCTGCGGGGACAGCGTCTCCTCTTCCAGGTACTTCTCCATCAGCTCGTCGTCGGCCTCGGCCGCCGCCTCGATGACTTTCTCTCTGTATTCATCGACCACCGCGGCCATGTCGTCGGGGATGGCGATCTCCGTCTCCTTGCCGCCCGCCGCTTTGTAGGCGACGCCCTTCACGAGATCGATCACCCCGCTCCAGCTCGCCTGGCTCCCGATGGGCAGGGACACGGCCACCACGTTGCAGCGCAGTCCCTGCCGCACGTCGCCCAGCGCGCGGGCGAAGTCCGTGTGCTCGCGGTCGAGCTTCGTGATCGCCACCAGCCTCGGCAGGCCCTTCGCCGCGGCCTCGTCGGAGTAGCGTTCCGTCTGCACCTCCACCCCGGCCGTCGCGTCCACCGTCACCACCACGCCGTCGGCCACCCGCAGCCCGGCCGCCACCTCGCCGCCGAAGTCGGCGTAGCCGGGCGTGTCCAGCAGGTTGATCTTGCATCCCCCCCACTCGAACGGCAGGAAGGCGAGCGAGATCGACGTCTTCCGCGAGATCTCCTCCTGATCGGAATCGGAGACGGTCGTCCCTTCGTCAACCGAGCCCAGTCGATCGGTCACGCCGGCCTGGAACAGCATGGCCTCGCTAATCGAGCTCTTGCCCGATTGGCCGTGCCCGACCAGGACTACGTTGCGAAGACGATCGATCTCGAACACTCTCATACTCCGCCAGCCTCCTACCGGAGCGCAGAAGAGCCCGGCACTACTTGGCCTTCTGCACCACCGAAACGACCCGCCACCGCTTCGTCTTGCTCAGCCGCCTTGTCTCCATGATCCGCACCCGATCCCCCACCGAGCATTCATTCGCCGTGTCGTGCGCCTTGCAGCGGGCCGTCCGCCGGACCACCTTCTTATATCGCGGATGGCGCACGAGACGCTCCACCTGCACGACCACGGTCTTGTCCATCAGGTCGCTGACCACGGTGCCTTCGCGCACCTTTCTTCCCGGTCTCTCCACCATAGAGCGCGTCCTCTCGTCGCCCAGGGGTCTAGGCGACCTCCCTGAGCCCTCTCTCCGACAGGATCGTCACTATGCGTGCGACGTCCTTCTTCACCTCGCGCATCCGCCGCACGTTCTCGATCTGCTGTGTGGCGGCCTGGAACCGCAGGTTGAACAGCTCCTGCCGGCTCTGATCGAGCCGCTCCTGCAGCTCGGCGTTGCCCATCTCCCTAAGCTCTGCTGGCTTCACCGCTCACCACATCCTCTCGCATCACGAATCGCGTCCGAATCGGCAGCTTGTGCGCCGACTTCCGCAGCGCCTCCCGCGCCGTCCGCTCATCCACGCCGCCCATCTCGAACAGCACCCGCCCTCGCTTCACTACCGCCACCCAGTGCTCGGGCGATCCCTTGCCGCTGCCCATGCGCGTCTCCGCCGGCTTCGCCGTCACCGGCTTGTCCGGGAAGACCCGTATCCACACCTTCCCGGCGCGCCGAATGTACCGCGTCATGGTGACCCGGGCGGCCTCTATCTGCCGGCTCGTCAGCCAGCAGTTGCCCAGCGCCACCAGCCCGTACTCGCCGGACACCAGCGTGTCGCCGCGGCCGGCCTTACCCTTCCGCCGGCCTCTCTGTTGCTTCCGGTGCTTGACTTTCGACGGCATCAACATCTTCCGTCTGCTCCTCTGCCGGTGCGCCGGCCTCGGCCTCCAGCTCTTCCGGTGCCTCTGGCTCGCCCGGCTCCTCCGCCGCCTCCGCGGGCGCGGCCGCCGCCTCGTCCACGGCGGCCGGCTCTTCGGCCGCTTCCGGCGCCTCGGCCGCTTCAACTGCTTCAGCCGCGGCAGGTGCCTCCGCCGCTTCAACTGCTTCCGCCGCCTCGGGTGCCTCCGCCGCT
This sequence comes from Candidatus Hebobacteria bacterium, assembly GCA_029821885.1. GTDB lineage: Bacteria > Armatimonadota > Hebobacteria > Hebobacterales > Hebobacteraceae > Hebobacterum. The sequence continues at coordinate 3,542 of JALGXV010000070.1, read as the reverse complement.
TCAACTGCCGCCGCCGGTTCGGCCGTCTCCGCCCCTTCGGCCTCAGCCCGTCGCACGCCGACCCTTCGCCAACCTCGACGCGGCCGCTCCGCCGCGGCCGCGGGCCGCTCCGCCTTGATCTCGGGCGCGGGCGCCTTCGGCAGCACGTCGCCGCGGTAGATCCAGGCCTTCACGCCGATGTTGCCCGAGGCCGTGGTTGCCTCCGTAAAGCCGTAGTCGATATCGGCCCGCAGCGTGTGCAGCGGAATCTTGCCGTCGCGGTCGGAGTACTTGCGGGACATCTCGGTTCCCCCGAGCCGCCCTGCCAGCAGCACCCGGACTCCCTGTGCTCCCATCCTCATCGATCGCTGCACGGCCTGCCGAACGGCCCGCTTGAAGGCGATGCGCCGCTCGAGCTGGCCGGCCACGTTCTCGGCGACGAGCTGGGCGTCGAGCTCGGCCTGGCGAACCTCCTGCACGTTGATGTGGACCTTCTGACCAACAACCCGCTCGATATCGGCCCGGATATCCTCCACGCCGCGGCCTCCGCGGCCGATGATGATGCCCGGTCTGGCGGTGTGGAGAGTGAGCTTCAGCATGTTCGGAGCGCGCTCCACCTCGATCCGGCTGATGCCCGCATCCCGGTTCCGGGACCGAGGCCCCCGGGGGCCGGTGTCGCCCGCGAAACGCTTCCGCAGCATCTGACGGACTTTGGCATCCTCCAGCACCCAATCCCGGTAGGTCGCCTTGCCCGCGTACCACCTGCTGTCCCAGTCCCGGACGATGCCGATGCGCAATCCGATTGGGTTGACCTTCTGTCCCATCAGCTCTCTCCTTCGTCTTCAGGGCCCTCGTCGCTGACCACCACCGCGATGTGGCTAATCCGCTTGCGAATCATGCTCACGCGGCCCCCGGAGGCGGCCCGCCAGCGCTTCAGCATGGGACCCGCATCGACCCAGGCCTGCTCCACCCACAGCTCCTCCGCCTCCATCTCGTGGTTGTTCTCGGCGTTGGCGGCGGCCGAGTCCACCACCCGCCGGATCGCCTTCGCCGCTCGGTGTGGCATCAGGTCCAGCAGCGACTGCGCCTCCCTCACCGGCAGGCCCTTGATGAGCTGGAGTGTCCGCCGCACCTTGCGCGGCGACATCCGTATGTATCGGGCGACGGCTCTCGCTTGCATCTGGCGCGCAGCTCTCCTTCGATCCCTCGGTGCTCTCTATCTCAATGTGGTCGAGCGCTCGGTGTGGTGCCCGTGCCCGCGGAAGTGCCGCGTCGGCGCGAACTCCCCCAGCTTGTGCCCGACCATGTTCTCCGTGATGAAGATCGGCACGTGCTTCCGGCCGTCGTGGACGGCGATGGTGTGGCCCACCATCTCCGGGGTCACCGTCGAGGCCCGTGACCAGCACTTGACGATGCGCTTCTCGTTCGAGGAATTGAGCGCCTCGATCTTCTTGATCAGACTCGGATGGACGTATGGTCCCTTCTTCAGCGATCTCGGCATCGCTCCACCCGCCTTACTTGGCGCCTCGGCGCCGCACGATGAACTTGTCGCTCTGGTGCTTCTTCTTCCGCGTCTTGCGCCCCAACGTGGGCTTGCCCGTCGGCGACACCGGGCTCTTGCGCCCGATCGGGCTCTTGCCCTCACCGCCCCCGTGCGGATGATCTCGCGGGCTCATCACCACGCCCCGAACGTGCGGGCGCCGGCCGAGCCACCGCTTCCGCCCGGCCTTCCCAAGCGTCACATTGCTGTGGTCCAGATTGCTCACCACCCCCACCGTCGCCCGGCACCCCAGGTACACCAGCCTCATCTCGCCGGAGGGAAGCCGCAGGGTGGCGAACTTCCCCTCCTTCGCCAGCAGCTGCGCTCCGCTGCCCGCGCTCCGGCAGAGCTGCCCGCCGGAGCCCGGCTTCAACTCGATGTTGTGCACCACCGTGCCCACCGGGATCGTCGCCAGCGGGAAGGCGTAGCCCGAGCGCACCTCCAGCGTTTCCCCGCTCCGGGTCCGGGCCCCGATGGCCGTGCCGGACATCACGACATCGCCCTCACGGAGCTCGGAGGGTGCGATGATGTACCGCTTCTCGCCGTCCGCGTAGTGCAGCAAGGCGATATGGGCCGAGCGGTTCGGGTCGTACTCGATGGCGGCGATCCGGGCCGGAACCATGTCCTTGTCGCGCTTGAAGTCGATCTCCCGGTAGCGCCGCTTATGGCCGCCGCCGCGGAAGCGGACGCTCACCTGCCCCTTGTTGTCGCGGGCGCCGCTGCGCTTCATCCCCCGCACGAGCGCCTTCTCCGGCCGCTTCGAGGAGACGTCGGGCCTCTCGAGTGTCGTCATGAAGCGACGCACCGGTGTCGTCGGCCTGTGTTTCTTGGTCGGCACAGTTCGCTCCTTACCCTCCGCCCGCTACAGCCCTTCGAAGGCCGGTATCGTGCCTGCCCGCAGCGTGACGATCGCCTTCTTCCAAACCGATGTGCTGCCCTCGGCGCGCCCCGTGCGCCGGCGCCCGTAGCCCCCCAGCCGCCGCCTCTTCCCCTCTACCCGCATCGTGTTCACCTTCGCCACCTGCGCCTCGGGGAACAGCGCCTCCACCGCCTGCCGTATCTCCACTTTGTTCGCGTCCAGCGCCACCTCGAACGCATACTTCCTCTGGCTCGTCATCGCCACGCTCTTCTCCGTCAGCAGCGGCCGGATGATGATGTTCCTCGGGTCTCTCATGACAGCCGCGCATCCAAGGCCGCGAGGGCATCTCTGCGGATGAAGATCTTCCGGGCGCGCAGCACGTCGAGCGCGCTCAACTCCGTCGCGGGCCGAATCGCCAGCCCGGCTATGTTCCGGCCGCACCGCCATAGCAGAGGGTCCGGCGCCGGCAACACCAGCAGCGTGCCTCTGCTCGCCTCCAGCGCGTTGAGTATCGCTTGCAGTGCTCTCGTCTTCGTCTCCGGGAGCTCGAAGGGCTCCAGGATCACGACATCGCCGCTCTGCGCCTGCGCGCTGAGGGCCGACCGCAGCCCCTCGGTCTTTGCCCCTCGCGGCAGGCGCTTCCGATGCGATCGCGAACGCGGGCCCATCGCGACCCCGCCTCCGGTCCAGTGCGGCGGCCGCCGGTCACCCACTCGTGCTCGTCCGGTTCCCTTCTGGCGCCAGAGCTTCCGCGTGCTGCCGGCCACCTCGCTCCGCGTCTTCGCGTTCGAGGTGCCCTGCCGCTGGGCCGCCATCGCCGCCACCACGACCTCGTGGAGCAGGCTCAGGTTGGGCTCCCGCCCAAAGATGTGATCCGGCGCCTCGAGGTCGCCGGTCTGCTCGCCTTCCGCGTTATAGATGGGGAGAGTCGGCATACCTACTCGCCTTCCCCGGCCGGCGCGGCGTAGACCGCGGAACCTGCGGGCTGCCACACCGCCACGAGCCGGCCGTTGGGCCCGGGCACCGATCCCTCCACAGCCAGCAGGTTGCTCTCAGCATCCACCATATGCACCCGCACGCGCCGCACCGTCTTGCGCACGTTGCCCATGTGCCCCGGCTTCTTCGTGCCCTTGAACACCCGGGCCGCGTCCGTCGCCCCGCCCG
>JALGXV010000327.1 GCA_029821885.1 Candidatus Hebobacteria bacterium | reverse complement strand
GCGATGGCGAACTCGAAGCGCGTGATCAGCGGATCCCCAGAGAAAGCGGTAGCGCCGTCGTCGGCCAGCAGGCCCAGAGAGGCGAGGCGCGCGCACGCGCGGTAGGCCCAATGCTCCCTGGGCACCTCCTCGAAAGGTCCTGCCCACAGCGGGGACGCCGCGCCCAAGAGAACTAGCCCGGCGACCAACAGCCAGCCGGCGCGCATCTCCTGTGCTCCTCCAAGCAACAGCCAGAGGTATTGTACCACAACTCCTCGCCGACCACAAGGCTATCCGGGTTGGGCATTGTGAAGAAGCCTGCTTGCAGAGACATCATGTCCTTTGCCGCTCTGGTGGCCGTAGCCAAGTCGTCTCCTCAATGTATCGCCGATCTGACGGTCCAGGCAGACTCCGGAAGCATCTCAGATCGTGGGCGCGCCCCGTATGCATCCCTCCGGACTCCTGCCCGCGCTCGACGACACTGACGAGCCGTATGCTCGGAAGCACTACGTGACCATACACGGGGAAAGAGGCACTCACTCGAGCTGCGGCGAAGGCGCAACGTTAGGTGAAGGCGATGCGCCCAACGTCGGACGAGACCACTGCGATGCTGGGGAGGACGAAAGAGGATTCCCAATGGGGGAGCCTGGCGTCGCGCGAGCTCGGAGAGCGGCTGCCATTCTCCCCCGAGGACGCGGCAGGCTCGCGAGACCCGGTGTCCGTGTTGGAGGCTGAGTCGGAGCCCGAGCCCCCCGATCTCTCTCTGGCTCGGCTGCTGATAACCGAGCTACGGCCGGCCGGGTTCGGGGAGGTCCTGGTGACGGAGGCGTGGCTGCCGCCCGAGGCCCCCGCGGAGGAATCGCGGGAGGAGAGGGAAGAGGAGGAACCGCCAGACCGCCAGCGGCAGTGGATGCTTCGGCAGGAGTTGCGAGAGCTCGGCTTGCTGCGGGAGCGCCCGCTGCTGACGCATGATGCGCGCTTTGAGACCTACTGGGGCCAGGCGAAAGAGGCGATCGAGAAGGCGCCGAATGCCATCGTCGACGTCTACACCCATCTCGCGGCCGGGTTCGCGGACGCGGATATCGACGGCATGGCGGAGCACAGGCAGACGGCGCGCGAGTACGGCCGGGCGGGAGAGGAGCTGCTGGAGGTCGGAAGAGCCTACCTCGCGATCGGCAGGCAGAAGAGCGCCCTTGGCGTGCTGCAGGCGGCTGCTCGGGCCGAGCCGCAGGCTCCCGAGATCTGGTACAACCTGGGAGTGGCCCGGCTCCTCGCTCGAGCGAGCGCGGAGGCCAGAACCGCTCTGGCGAAGGCGCTCGGCCAGACCCCCGGCGACTCCCGAGTAGAGCTGTCGCTTGCGGTCGCCTGCTATCATATGAAGGACTACGCGAGCGCAGAGAACCACTTCCGACGTCTGGTCGGTGTCGGCGCGCTGAAGTCCACCGCGCGGTCGATGCTCGCCTGCTGTCAGCGGATGCAGGAGAAGTGGGACCAGGCGCGGGTGGAGCTGCGGCTTCTCAGAGAGGCGGAACCGGGGGATTGGGCCGCGGTTGCACAGCAGTGTCTTGACTGCGTGGAGAGGGGAGAGCAAAGGCAGCAGGGACCCTTGCGCCGGCGCCGCCGATCGGCCAAGATGTGGAAGGCGCTGGCGGCGGCAGCCGCGGGAGGAGTGTGGCTGGCCTACGCATGGGCTCGAGACCTCTTCAAGGAGCAGGGCCACTGGGCCGCCATCCCGCTCTTCGTGCTGGCGCTGCTCGTCGCAAGAGCCTTCCGAGGTATCTCGGGGAGGGAGCTGCCGGGCGAGTTTGGGAATGCGGAGCAGGGCCTGCCCTGCTGGCAGAGCACGACGTGGATGCGGCCGCGGCGGTCGGAGTTCTGAATGTCGGACTGGAGAGCCAACCTAACGATGGCGTTCGTCGCCCTACTGCTCGCCTGCTCCGGCTCAGTCTCCGGGCAGGCAGGGGAGGAGGTGCGGCGTCCCGTCGCTGTCATCCGCCTGGAGGGCGCCATCGACGTGCCGAGCGCTGAGTACCTCGATCGCGCACTCCGTGTGGCCCAAGCTCGGAACGCGCAGTGCCTGTTGATCCTGCTGAACACCCCCGGTGGGCTGGGCGAGCCCATGAAGCAGATGTATGAGGCCCTGCTGAACGCTCCGCTGCCCACAATTGTCTACGTCTACCCCGCCGGAGCGTACGCGATCTCGGCCGGAACGTTCGTCACTCTCTCTGCCCATATCGCGGCCATGCACCCCGCAGCAACCACCATAGGTGCCGCCCATCCGGTACAGCTGTTCGCCACTCCGGAGCTCCCCGAGGTGCCCGAGGAGGAGATGCCGGGGGCGGGCGAGGAGGAGCAAACCGCGCCGGTAGAGGAACGCACACCAGAGCCGACGCGCGACGTGATGGGTGAGAAGATCGAGAATACATTCGCGCTCCAGGCCCGGGGCATCGCGGAGGCGCGCGGGCGCAACGCCGATTGGGCGGAGGCGGCGGTGCGCCACAACGCCATCCTGTCCGCCCGTGACGCCCTCGACCAAGGGGTGGTGGATCTGCTGGCCGATGACATACCCGGGCTTCTGACAGCCGTCGACGGTTGGGAAGTGTCGCTGCCGGGAAAGCGCACGGCGGTGTTGGCCACCGACGGCGCGCCGGTGGAGGAGATCAAGGCGACCGCGAAGGAAAGCTTCCTTCATGTGCTCGCCGATCCGAACATACTCCTGGTGCTGTTGGTGCTGGCGGGGCTGGGGATCCTGTTCGAGCTGCAGAACCCCGGGGCCATCCTGCCCGGTGTCATCGGAGGCCTCTGCCTCCTTCTCTCGCTCTACTCGATGGCGGTGCTGCCGGTGAACTACGCGGGGGTCGGGTTGATCGCCTTCGGGATGCTGCTGCTCCTGGCTGAGGTGAAGGTCGTGTCACACGGGGTGTTGGCGGTTGGCGGCGTAGCATCTTTCGTGACTGGAGCACTGATGCTTATGGACACATCTCTCGCGCCCGCGCTGCAGGTCTCGTGGCAGGTCGTCATGGTGATGGCTGTCTTGCTGGTGGTCTTCTTCCTCTTCGTGGTGGGAGCGGCGGTCCGGGCGCATATGCGCAAGGTGGAGACGGGGGAGCAGGGGATGATCGAGGAAAAGGGCCGGGCGCTCACGCCTCTCGATCCGCGCGGCAGCGTGATGGTGGAGGGAGAGAGATGGTGGGCGCGCGCGGCGGAAGGCGAGATAGGGGAGGGGGAGGAGATCGAAGTCGTCGACCAGGAGGGACTCCTTCTGATCGTGCGGCGACTGGGGCCGGGCCCGACAGACTGAGCGTGTGAAGCGACGTCGGGGTCATGGGAGTAGAGAAAGGAG
>JALGXV010000326.1 GCA_029821885.1 Candidatus Hebobacteria bacterium | reverse complement strand
GGCAATCACCGCCACCTCCAATGCCGTCAATCTGTCCGATGGGCTCGACGGGCTCGCGACGGGTCTGTGCGCGATAGCATCGACCGGGTTCGCGCTGATCGCGCTGAAGGATGGCGAACCATCGGTCGCGATGGCCGGCCTTGCCCTCGCCGGGGCGTGCCTCGGGTTCCTCTTCTTCAACCGCCATCCAGCGCGCGTCTTCATGGGCGATGTCGGCTCGCTCGCGCTCGGCGGCGCGCTGGCCGCGATGGCGGCCTGGCTCGGCAGCCCCCTCGCCCTGCTTGGCCTATGCCTGGTGCCGTTCATCGAGGCCGGATCAGTTGTCCTGCAGGTAGCGTCCTTCAAAACCACTGGAAGGCGTATCTTCAAGATGAGTCCTCTTCACCACCACTTCGAGCTCTCGGGTTGGCCGGAACGACAAGTTGTTTGCGTCTTCTGGCTGACCGCGCTGGTCGCGGGGGGCGCGGCCGTAGGAGTGCTCTGGGCAGCATGAGCAAGTCTCCCGCGAAAGCCCATAGTTTCGCCGGCAAGCGGGTGCACGTGATCGGCCTCGGCCGATATGGGACCGGCCGTGAGGTCGCCCGAGTGCTTGCCTCCCGCGGCGCTTCGGTGACCGTTTCCGATGTCAAGCCGGCGGCCGAGTTGTCGAGCGAGATCCAGGCCCTGCAGGGAACGGATGTCGTCATCGAGACTGGAGCGGACGCCTACCGGGAGATCGAGGAGGCGGACTTGGCCGTGCCGAGCCCGGGCGTGCCATTGGACATCCCTCCCCTACTCCGCGCAGCGCAGCGCGGGGTGCGTGTTGTCGGCGAAATCGAGATCGCCTGGTGGATTTCGAAATGCCCCATCATCGCCGTCAGCGGCACGAAGGGAAAGTCCACGACCACGGCCCTCATCGGTGAGATACTCAAGGACGAGGGGAAGACGGTTCTCGTCGGTGGCAACATCGGCCGACCGCTGATAGGTCTGGCCGACCAAGCGCCGACAGATGCCCTACTGGTGACCGAGGTGAGTAGCTTCCAACTGGAGGCGACCCATCACTTCCGGCCCAAGGTGGCCGTATTGCTCAACCTCTCCCCGGATCACCTCGACCGGCATCGGACGATGGCCGACTACCGCCGCGCGAAGTCCAAGCTGCTGGCGAACCAGCATCCCGACGACGTTGTGGTGATCAACCGCGATGACCCGGAGGCCTGGGGACTGGCCGAGCTCACCGCGGCCACGGTGATGCCGTTCAGCCTCTCGCAGGCAGTGCCGGAAGGTGCTGACCTGACCGATGGATGGCTCCGGGTGAGGGGAAGGCCGGTCTGCCGGGAGGGCCAGGTTCGCCTGCGAGGCAAGCACAACCGGTCCAACGTGCTCGCCGCCCTAGCTGCGGCCCAGGCGGCAGGCGCCGGCCTAGATGTCGCCGCGCGGACGGTCGAGCACTTCGAGGGACTCGAACACCGGCTGGAGGTGGTTGACGTGATCGACGGCGTCACCTTCGTCAATGACTCGCAGGCGACCACCCCCGAGGCCGCAGTGGCGGCCCTGGAGGCGTTCAGCAAGCACGTCGTGCTGATAGCGGGCGGCCGCCCGAAGGTGCGGGATTTCGGCGCTCTGGCGAAGGCGGCGGCGAATCGCGGCGCCGACCTCGTGCTGATAGGAGAGGCGGCCGAGATGATCGCAGAGGCCGCGCGCGAGGCCGGGGTCGCCAATATCCACGTTGCGGTGGATCTGGCAGACGCGGTGGCACGTGCTTATGAGAGGGCCAGGCCGGGGGACGTGGTCTTGCTCTCACCGGCCTGCGCGAGCTTCGACATGTTCGAGAGCATGGCGGAACGGGGTCGGACCTTTAAGTCATTGATGGCAGAAATGGCAGCAAACAAGGGGATAGATTAGAGGTGTCAGCAATCAGAGCGATCCGGCTGCCTCAGCACGAACTCCAGCCCGAAGAGGGCCGCGGCACAGACCTCTTCCTGCTGGTGCCCACTCTCCTCCTGGTGGCCCTGGGGATTGCCATGGTCTTCAGCGCCAGTATTCCCATGGCGGCGATGGATCAGAGCGAGGACATCTTCCGCTACCTCAAGCGGGAACTGCTCTATGCGACGCTGGGCCTAGCCGCGATGTGGGGCGTAAGCCGCCTCTCGATGGACTTCATACAGAGGTGGGCTGGGACTGTGCTCGGCACGGCCATCGGTCTGCTGGTTGCGGTCCTCATCTGGGGCATCACGGTTAACGGCGCCCGGTCCTGGCTGGTGATTCCAGGCACGAGCATCCGCTTCCAGCCGAGCGAATTCGCCAAGGTCGCTCTCATCATAGCGACGGCACGCTACCTCGCGAAGTTCCCGCTCGGACTCCCGAACTGGCGGCGAGCGGCCATACCTTTCCTCATGCTCGGCGCAACTGCAGGCCTCATAGCTGTCGAACCAGACATGGGGACGGCCGCCGTACTCGTCGCGGCCGCGATGGCCTACTTCCACATCGCCGGGGCGAAGCTGTCCCATGTGCTGGGGGCGGGCGCGATCGGCCTTGCCGGCGCGGCCCTCATGGCCCTGCGTCACCCCTACATGATCGACCGTTGGCTAGCATGGCTTCACCGATCCGAGCTGCAGCACGAGGCCGGATACCAGGCCACTCAGTCGCTCATCGCTCTCGGCTCCGGAGGGGTCACGGGACTGGGCTACTGCGGCAGCGTCTGGAAGTACTTCTACCTTCCGGCAGCGATCACGGATTCGATACTCGCCGTCATCGGCGAGGAACTCGGCCTGGTGGCGACGTGGAGCATAGTCGCATTGTTCATCTTCCTCATCGTGCGAGGCATGACGATCGCCGCTGGTGCCTCGAATCGCTTCTCCGGTCTTGTCGCGGCCGGAGTCACCTGTCTTCTCGGAGTCCAGGCCCTCGTGAACATCGCAGTTGCGACCGATTGCATGCCTCCCACTGGGGTTCCGCTGCCCTTCGTCAGCTACGGCGGCTCATCGCTGCTGTTCTCGCTGGTCGGCATCGGTCTACTCCTAAACGTCTCCCGCAATAGGCTCACCGAAGCCCGGGACACGGCCGCATCATGAAGCAGCACTATCACATGCTGGGCATCGGCGGCATCGGGATGAGCGCCCTGGCTCAGATACTGCTGCACCGGGGCCATCAGGTCTCGGGCTGCGACCTGCACCAGTCTGGGATCACCGACGGACTGGCCGCGCGAGGAGCGCAGGTCAGCATCGGCCACAGTCCGGAACATGTGATCGCCGCTGAACTGCGTCGTTGTCTCTGACGCCGTGCCCTTCGACCACCCGGAGCGGAAGCGCGCGCAGGGACTGGGCCTGCCGATGCAGAGACGATCCGAGCTTCTGGCCGAACTCATGGCCGGTTCGCGGGGCATTGCAGTCTCCGGAACGCACGGAAAGACGACCGTGACCGCCATGCTCGGCCTGATACTCGCGCGAGCCGGCCTCGACCCGACCGTTGTCATCGGCGGGGAACTCGACCAGTTCGACGGCAACGTGAGGGTGGGCGGCAAAGACTGGTTCGTGGCAGAGGCCTGCGAAGCCTACGAGTCGTTCCTGCATCTTCGGCCCGAGATGGCCGTCGTCACCAACATAGAGCCGGACCACCTGGATCACCACAGGACTGAAGAGCATCTGCGCGACAGCTTCCTCCAGTTCCTCGACCGGGTCCCGCCGGGAGGAGCCGTCGTGCTGTGCGCCGACCGGGCCGAGCTGCGCGACCTCCCTCTGCCGCCGGAGCGTCGGGTCATCTGGTACGGCGAGAGCGCCGAGGCGGAGATTCGGGGCGCTGACATCCACC
>JALGXV010000325.1 GCA_029821885.1 Candidatus Hebobacteria bacterium | reverse complement strand
CGAGTACGTGTCCCGGACGTTGCCGCTCTGGGCTGCTGGACGCAACCTCGTTCAGTCCCCAAGCCTGTATGGCGAGATGACACTCACTCCCTCGCTGGCACGCTGCCCGGGCTGGGCGGAGATCAGGATGACTTCTCTACCAGATCAGGCTCGCGTCTGGATTGATGGCGAGGACACCGGCCTGGAAACACCCTGTAAACACAGACTCCACCTTGAAGCGCCGACTGAGCGAAGTATGATCGTGAGGCTCAAGAAGGCCGGTTACCAGGACGAAGAACGAGCCCTCACTGTCCGCGCGGGAGAAAGCGCGCAGCTGCTTGCCTATCTCAAGGAACTGCCGTACCTGCTCAAGGAGTTTGTCCCGGAACTGCAGGCAGTGCCTTCCGGGCTCTTCGCCACGACGTTCTGCTCAGCAGCCGGGCCCATCAATGCGCTAGCACAAGGGCATGATGGTAGTCTCCTCTTGGCCATAGGCTCCTCTGACTCAATGCCTGGCGGCATATACGTAGCGCAGGCCGGCAGTCAGTGTGGTGCTGGGGATGCTCTGACACCGGCGAAGCCACCGTTACCCCATCCCGACGGTGTGTTACTTGCTCCGGATGGCAGCGTTCTGGTAGTTGACAGAGAGGAGTCAGCTATCTGGACGATGCCCGGTTCGGGGGCTACTCCTCGTCTGTTCAGTCGCGCAATCGCCGAGCCGTGGGAGATACTGCTCGCGTCGGCCGGCTTCGAAGGGGATCTCGTGCATCCGGGAGACCTGCTGGTCTGTTCGGCTGGTAGCCAGAACCCCGATGACTCGGGCCTGTACGTCATCAGCGCGGAGACGAGTGAGGTACGGCGTCTAGCAGGCCCTCCCGACTTCGAGGAGGGGATTGTGAGCGCCGCCATCTCGCCGGATGGCGGCAGGCTCTATGCAATGCTCGACGATAGGGGCAACCAGGACGGCCTCAAGATCGTGACCATAGCCCCTGACGGTGAGGTCAGCACGCTTCTCAACAACTACATCGTGGCTCCGGCGACTCCCCAGATGGGACCGATTGCGATCCACCCCAACACAGGGGAGATTTTTTTCGCCCACCGGTCATCGGTCTACCGACTGAACCCGAACTCGGGTAGCGTGGAGAGCTACGCTACCGGAGGAACGCGACTGACTGGGCTGCAGTTCAGCCCAGACGGAGAGGCGCTCTTCGTAAGCGACGCTGAGAACAGATCGGTCGTCAAGATCGAGGCTCCTCGCATCGAGGGAAAGCTACTCGTGACCAGGTGGAGTGCATCCGGAACGCACTCCACGCAACTGCTAGAGGGGCACGTCAGCGATGCTGCCGAAACGCCGGCACTCTTCTACGGCGGCGACCTCTCTCCCCTTGGCGACCGGGTGCTCTACTGCAAGGCATCTGGGTGGCACCCCACCATGATCTGGAACCTCCGTCAGGAGATTTGGGGATCAGACCTGGGTGGGGAGAACGCCCTCAACCTGACGGCAGCGTCAGGCATCGCAGGCATCAACTGCTTGCCCAGATGGTCTCCCGATGGTAGCCAAGTTGCCTTCGTTCACTCTGATCCAGTTGAAGGCAGGCAGCCCTGCGAGGCCGGCTTTGATCTCTGGGTGATGAACGCCGATGGCACTGGCGCGTACAGACTGACCCAGGTGTACCCGTCGTCGCTCTGTTGGTCTGCGACCGGAGACCGTCTGCTGTGCGAACGGCCGGCTGCGGGCAGCGTCGGGGAGCGTCAGATGATCAGCATCAGAACCGATGGCCAGGACCTCGAGGTCCTGGCCGATGTCGGGACCGATGCATCCTACTCCCCCGATGGCTCGAAGATCATCTCATCGTGGGAGAAGGTCGGGCGGCTGGATGGCGAGCCCGGCATGTGGCGGCAGTTGCGCCTCACCGATGCGGACGGCAGCCAGCCGCGGACCCTGGTGGAGCAGTTCGTTCGAGACACCGATGCCAGACAACATCTCGCGGCACTAGGGAAGGACGACTCGGAGGATGAGATTGGATCTCTCCGGCTGTGGGTGGGCCCCTACCTGGCACGCTGGTCCCCTACGGGGAATCACATCATCTTCGCGTCAGCACTTCCGTTCAGGCCGAGTGGCGTGCAGTACAAGCTTCAAACCGAGCTATGGATGTACGAAGTCGACACCGGCATGCTGACGCAGATAACAGACGATGGGTTGGGAGAGCAATCCCTAAGCTGGCGTGGATCCAATACGCTCCCCGGCCGTCCGCAAGTCACCATAGGCAACACGACCGTGAGTTTTGGGGAGGTCACCAGTCCTGGTGTTACCACGGTTATCAGGCGCAGTGAGCCATCTGATGTTCCACGTGGCTATCGGCTCGCCAGCGAGTACTATGACATCGGGACTACTGCCGAGTACCGTGGACCCGTGACCATCCGCATGACCTACGGCAGTGGCGGCATCCGTGGCCGCCAACGACCGTCTCCCTCATTGCTTCGGTACAACGGTGATGAGGGCACGTGGGACGACATCACGACATCTCGCGACATCGGCGCCAGCACCGTTTCTGGAGTAGTTGGGTCTCTGTAGAGATGCGTCAGCATCCCGCAGTTGGCCGACTCGACTGCCGACTTCCAGTGCCCGCGGTGGCGCGCCTCCCGTGCGTCGCACGAGCCATGCCGAAACAGGCCCCCATCAGAGGATGTCAAGGAGTGGGTGCCGGCCTCGTAGTGGCGCTGGCGGCACCCGACCGTGAACACCGCTACGCTAGTGCGTCTTCTCCCCTTCTGGTGTCAGCCTCGCACCCATGGAGCCGCCCGGATGCGATCCTCAGCCAGGATCCGCCAGATCTCTCCCGGCTGGTGCGGGGCCATAGCCCGACCGTCCGAGGCTTGATGACCGGTCCCATCCTGGGAACAGGGCGCTTCGATCGCTGGAGGTGGCGCTTCTGGTGACAGGTAGGCCACCCATTGCGGCGAAGCGAGTGGCCGAGCCTGGGTTCAGTATGTCGCGGGGGCTGCGGCCAGACGGAACCGTCGGTCAGCACTTCTGGGCAGGTAGTGTCCATGCAGATCGGTAGGTACAGCATCCACCGGCAGCTGGATGAGGGGGGCATGGCCAAGGTGTATCAGGCCAGCGGTCCAGACGGGAGTCTCGTTGCTGTCAAGACGATGCTCGGCCCCCCGAGCACAGATCCGCGCGAGCGTTGGGAATGCGTGGAGCGGTTCCAGCAAGAGGCGCGCGCTGTGCGACTGCTTACGCACCCGAACATTGTGGATCTCGTCGACTTCGGGATCGAGGGCGACACCTTCTTCATCGCGCTTGAGTTTCTCGATGGCCAGAGCTTGCGGGAGCTGCTCGAGGTGGCTCGGCCGTTGGCCCCCCA
>JALGXV010000069.1 GCA_029821885.1 Candidatus Hebobacteria bacterium | reverse complement strand
GCGCTTCCTCGGCCCACGTGTCGAGGAACCGATCGGAGTTCCACCAGGCGGCGTGACCGTCGGCGAACCCGATGTTGTTGCCGCCCAGGTGGCGGCTGCCCTTCTTCATCAGGTTCTTGTCCCGCAGCATGGTGGTCGACGTGTGCCAGGTGACGAAGCAGTCCCAGGCGTCAGGACAGCCGCCCTGAACGGAAGTAGCGCAGTCCTCAATCCAGGTCGAGCAACTGCAGTTCCCGCACTCGGCGTTGCAGAGGTCCGGATAGGCCACATGGCCGACCGACATGGCCTCCGACCAGGCCCCACCGTCGGCGCAGACAATGTGCATGACCGGGTCCTGTATCTGCACCATCTTCATCCCGATGTTGGCGTAGCCGTTGAGGGAGATGCTCTGGACGAAGGCCTTATTGGCATTGCCTTCGCCGCCCCAGGCCTCGTCCCAAATGCCGCCGCCGGCCGTCCTCATCTGCGTCCAGGAGTCGGTGACGGGGCCGCCCCATCCCGGCGGCATCACTTGGTCCTTGACGCAGAACTCCCCATCCTGATTGCCGATCATGTCCTGATTCGCGAGCATGACGCCGAACCAGTCCGGGCCGGGCGTTATGACCATAGCCCCGTTCTCCATCTTCGCGCTCGGGCAACGCCACACGTCCCGGTTCTTGATGTACTCGTCGAGGATCAACACGGGACGCAGGTACGGGTTGGCCCGGTACGGCATTGGACAGTCGCCGCCCTCGGCCACGTCGTCCGCCCACTGGGCTTTCGACCCAGGTATGGTGTTGAAGAAGTCCTGCACCTCCCGGCGGTGCTCGTCGGGCCAGAAGGTGTCGTTGTTGTCCGCCAAATACATCTGAATGGCGAGGGCGATGTTCTTCACGTTGGACAGACACACCGCCTTGCGCGCGGATTCGCGCGCTCGTGCGAACACGGGGAAAACCATCGAGGCGAGAATCCCGATGATCGCTATTACGACCAACAACTCAATCAGAGTGAATCCTCGGCGTCTATTGAAGCTCACTTGTTTCAACCTCCCAACTGATATCTCAGCAGAATAGGCCTGCACATCCGACCGATGGGTCAGACGCACAGACACGACGCACACCCTGGCTCGCGGCCATCAGCGCCAGACCGCAAGCCGCCGTTCGAACCTGACTCTCACCTCCTTTCCGCGTCGGTCCCGGGGCCACCGGGCCCAGGTGAGGCGCCGAAGTGCCTCTCACGCCCGGTCCCGGCCTCTCCCGTCGGGGCCGGGCCGGATCGTTCCAATCAGATTCTACCCAGCTCACGACACGGAAACGACGCCAGCGCGCGCAAAACGTCGGGGGGCCGACTGGAGCAGCCACCAGGCCGTGTGCCGCAGCAGGAACACAGACCGGGGGACCTCTAGGGGTCGTGATTGGGGATCGGCGGGCGCCGTTCGCCCCCATGGGCGGCGGACCCCCACATGGGCCGTGAAAGCCATCCGGGCTGGACGTCTCTGCTCGAGGCATCGGCGCGAAGTCCAGGTCTCAAATGCTGGGCGCCGGGAAGAGCCACCCCCCGGCGCGCTGGCTAGAGTCTACGTCCCGCGGCGCGCTTTGTTAACTGGACAAAGCGCTCATCCTCTTGTATCATCCAACGAGGAAGAAGCAATTCCCTCAAGGAGACAACGTAGGACAGGATGCTGGCAAGGATTGAGGACTACCATTTGACGGCTGCGAAGCCGTTTCACGGCGGTGTTGTCGAACACGCCTATCCGACACCCCTTGGCACCGACATGCATCAGGCCTTCGAGGTGGGGGTGCTGTTGAGCGGCCAGGAGGAGCGGCACTTCGAGGACATCGTGGTCTCTGTGGAGCCGGGGGACATGTGGCTGTGCGGGGCCTGGGAGCCGCACGGCTGGCGCGCCAGCACGTCCGGGACGAGAGAGCTGGTGCTGCAATTCCTGCCGGATTTCCTGGGGGAGGAGGTGTTCGACGGGGTCTCGTGGCTGAGCCTGTTCTCGGCGCCGCCGGAGGTGCGGCCGCGGCTGAACGGGGAGGGAGGCCGCGCGGAGGCCCTCACCATTGGCAACGAGCTGCGGCGGGAGATGCGGGAGCGGCGGCGGGGCTGGCTCGCGGCGGTGCGGCTGGGCATTCTGCGCCTGCTGTTGATGCTGAGCCGGGAGTGGGACCCCGCCGAACTGCCCGGCCGAGGGCACACGGTTCGCACGGGCAATCTGGGGAAGATCATGCCGGCGGTGCGGCTGGTGCACTCACACCCGACGCGGCGGCTGAGCCTGAACGAGGCGGCGGCCACCTGCGGGCTGAGCGTCTCGCAGTTCGGCTATCTGTTCCGTCACCTGATGGGACTGAGCTTCGGCAAGTTCTGCATGCGGGCGCGTCTCGCCTACGTGGCCCAACTGCTGCTGACGACCGACCTCTCGGTGGAGTCGATCGCGGAGGCGGCCGAATTCTCGGACGCGAGCCACTTGCATCACGCCTTCGTGCAGGTCTATAGGTCGACGCCGGCCCGCTATCGCAGCCGCGGCCAGCGACTTCCCGACGGCCGGAGCTACACGGAGATCGAGATCGTCAACGTGGATGACTACGAGATCCCGGGACCGTCGGCCTCGGCGAAAAAGCGTGCCAGAAGGGGCACAGGGGGCCGGAAAAAGGCTTCTCAGAACGATGCTGCAGATATGGAATGAGAACTGTAGGTGAGGAGCGGGGAAAGCTCCCGCCGCAGCGAGTAGGCTGGACAAAGCAGAGGCGCCAGATGGCGTGAGAGTCCAGCGCCCGCAGGAAGCGGGCCGGACCGCCGAAGGCTGCCGTGGATGCCAAGCCAGCGCGAAGTCGAGGAAGGCTTCCGCAGGCGTGACGTCTGCGGCAGCCTTTTCTCGTGTGTGGACAGGCTTGAAGGAAAGGAGAACACACGTGCGGACACTGCACTGGGCCGAATGGGGATCTCCCTCCCCCCGCGCGCCGACCAGTCGGCCCGTGCGCCACGTCCGCGCAGACACAGGCACGATGCCTCACGGTCACCGGCGGCACTACTGCACTTCCCCTCCTGCGCTCGCCGCGATCGTCGGCAACGACGATGGTGTCGCCCACGTGACCTCCGCAACAAATCCGCAGGCCGACGGGGCCCCCTAGACCGCCTCCAACCCCGGAGGCAGCGGACATATACGCAAACGGCGCAACTCCCTCCCGCGCCATTGCTGGCCCGGCGTACGTCCCCGACGCCGGGTCAGCTTCTTTGGCCGGCGACGGCGAGACGGTCCGGCGGCGAGATCCCGAAAGACCCCGCTGGTGTCATATTCCCTCGCACGGTGACCTCGCCTCCCTGCGGATTGACTTCGCGGCCACTTTGTGCTAGTGTGGAACTGTCTAGAGGTCATGCGAGGCGCGGCACTGATACTTCCCGCCGGGAGCGGGCGAAGGTCAGTGCTTGTGTATTCATAGGGGCACCGAGCACCTCGACACGAGCGGTGCACGAGGGGCCTCGAGCATCTTCCCGAAGCGGGTCGCAGGAGTGGCCGAGATGAGGAATCAGGACGTCGTCCTCACCCCGGACGGCTTGAAGAAAGTCCAGGCGGAGCTCGACGAGCTGAAATCGGTCGGCCGCAAGCGGGTGGCCGAGCGCATCCGGGAGGCGAAGCAATTCGGGGAGATTGGCGAGAACTCCGAGTACGAGGCCGCCAAGGCCGAGCAGGCTCAGATCGAGGGGCGCATTGAGACGCTCCAGCATTTGCTGCAGAACGCGGTCATCGTCGACAAGCACAAGAACGACGGCAAGGTGGGGATCGGGTCGGTGGTGCGGATCCGCGATGTCGAAAGCGCCGAGGAGTTCCATTACGAACTGGTCGGCGCGGAGGAAGCCGACCCCGCCGAGCATCGAATCTCGAACCAGTCTCCCCTGGGCGAGGCCCTGATGGGACGAACGGCCGGCAAGACCGTCAAGGTGAAGACGCCGGGGGGAGTCCGCTCCTACCTCATCCTGTCGATCGGCGAGTGAGTCGTGGGGGAAGGGCCCGCAGATCGCCCGGCAGCCAATGAGAACGAGTTGATACGCTACCGCCGCGCCAAGCTGGCGCGGCTGCGCGAGGGGGGCAAGAGCCCGTTCTCGATCACCAGTTACCGCCGCACGCACCTGGCGGCCGAGGTGCGCGAGTCGTTCGACTCCCTGGAGGGCGGGACCGTCCGCGTGGCGGGGCGGCTTATGGCCCGCCGTCGCCATGGCAAGGCCACCTTCGCCGATCTCCGCGACGGCTCCGGCACCATCCAAGTGCTCTTCCGGGCCGATCAACTCGGGCCGGAGCAGTACCAGTCGCTGGGCGAGCTTGACGACGGGGACATCGTCGGGGCCGAGGGGGAGGTGATGAAGACCCGCACCGGCGAGATCACCGTCGCGGCAGCCGACGTGACGCTGCTGGCGAAGGCGCTTCGGCCGCCGCCCGAGAAGTGGCACGGGCTGCGGGATGTGGAGCTGCGGTATCGGCGCCGGTACCTGGACCTGGTCGCGAACGAGGAGACGCGTCGCGTCTTCGAGGTGCGGAGCCGACTCATCGCGTCGATACGGCGATTCCTCGACGAGCGCGACTTCCTCGAGGTGGAGACCCCGATGATGCAGTCGATCGCGGGCGGGGCCCTAGCGCGGCCCTTCGTCACCCACCACAATGCGCTCGACATTGATCTCTACCTGCGGATCGCGACCGAGCTGCACCTGAAGCGGCTGGTGGTGGGCGGGATGGAGCGGGTGTACGAGATCGGCCGCGTGTTCAGGAACGAGGGTGTCTCCACCCAGCATAACCCCGAGTACACACTGCTGGAGGCCTACCAGGCCTACGCCGACTACCGCGACATCATGGAGCTGACCGAGAGCATGGTGGCGCGAGCGGCGGAGGAGGTGCTGGGCGCGCCAAAAGTGACGTATCAGGGCCGACCTGTCGATTTCACCCCGCCCTGGCGCCGGGTGGAACTGGTGCAGGCGGTTGTCGAAGGGGCGAAGGTCGAGCCGGAGGAGCTGCAGTCAGCAGAGGCGGCGCGGCGGGCCTGCCAGCGCCTTGGGCTGCCGGCCGAACCGGAGATGCACCTCAGCACCATGGTGAACAACATCTTCGAGCAGTTCGTGCAACCCACGCTGATCGCCCCGACCTTCGTGACGGACTACCCCACAGCGATCTCGCCGCTGGCAAAGGCGCATTCGGACCGACCGGAACTGGCACAGCGATTCGAGCCATTCGCCGGCGGGATGGAGCTGGGCAATGCGTTCTCAGAGCTGAACGATCCAGAGGAGCAGCGGCGGCGGTTCGAGCAGCAGGCGCGATCCCGGGCGGCGGGCGATGAGGAGGCACACCCGATGGACGAGGACTTCCTGCTCTCGCTCGAATACGGGATGCCGCCGACCGGCGGCCTCGGGATCGGCATCGATCGGCTGGTGATGCTGTTCACGGACTCCACCTCGATCCGGGATGTGATCCTCTTCCCCCAGATGCGGCCGGAGTCCGGGCAGCCGCCGTCCGCTGATCAGGCCGGCTCGGACGCCTGAGGGATTCCCCTCTGTCAGGAAGGCTCGGAGGCCTGCAGGATATGCGCCACGTCCCGGTAGAGCACGTCGTGGAGCTGCCCGCCCGCAGCCACGGTGAGGTGGAAGTTGTTGTAGTAGCGGAGGTGGCCGACAAGGGTGGTGCCGGACTTGAGGTGTACGATGACACGCAGCTCCGCGGCCAGCTGAGACCGCTCATGCAGCCGGTCCCAGAGCTGATCCTCTGGATCTGACGAGTGGTCGTATATGAGGGTCGGTGGAGCCAGCGGCTTCTCCGTCACGACCAACCTCCCTCGCGAGCTCCTGGCTTGCTCGCCTCGTATAAAGGATGGATGAGGCAGCGAGTCCGAGTTGCTCGGGGCTGGCCGCGAAGAGTAACCTCCCCGCCGGGCAACGGCTCAGATGCGGCCGTTCCCACTGCGCGGTCTGCCCTCGCCGCGTTGAGTTGTCGCCGTCGATTATACCACAGGGCGACGCTTCGCTCAAGCTTGTGCGGCGAGCAGGCCATGACGAGGGCGGCGGGGTCCCGGGAGCCTGGATCAGGGCCCCTCCCTGCTCGGCGTTACATGGGCCCAGGAGCCCGTGCGGGGCAGGGCGCCGCGTGTAGGAGTGGGGGCCGCGCGTGCGGAAGAATTCCGCCAGAGGGGGTTGACAGACACCTGGGGTGGGCATATACTAGTAGTTCGTGCCGAGTACTTCGTGCCCACACGACTTAGGGGAAGGCCGACAACCTCCGGGGACAGGTGACCGAACCGTCTCGTCGTTCGCTTAACCCTCTCGTTTTCTGACCAACGCAAGCCGGTCTGAGGCTGCCGTGCGGCGTACCGGCAGTGCATCGGCCGGCTGAGGGCGCGTGTGGGCTGGGGGGCGAGCTTCTCTGGTAAGGAGACACGATGGAAGTCATCAAGGTCAAGGGGCGACTCCCGCGTCAGAGCCAGGTTCCAGCCGCGATCCCGAATCTCATCGAGATCCAGCAGAACTCCTATGACTGGTTCCGCGAGCACGGCCTGCGGGAGCTGTTCGTCAACTTCTCGCCGATCGAGGACTTCACGGGCAACCTCTCTCTCTCATTCTGCGACCCGCAGGACGGCGAGCCCAAGTACTACCTGGGAGAGCCCAAGTATGACATCTACGAGTGCCGCGATCGCGACGCCACCTACGACGCGCCGCTGAAGGCCCGCGTCTGGCTGCATCATCACCGCACCGGTGAGATCAAGGAGTCCGAGGTCTACCTGGGCGAGCTTCCGATCATGACGGAGAACGGCACCTTCGTCATCAACGGCCCGGAGCGATGTGTGGTGAGCCAGCTAGCGCGTTCCCCTGGCGTGTATTTCAGGGACACGATCGACTTCAGTGGGCGCATTCTGTACAGCGCGCAGGTGATACCGAGTGAAGGTGCCTGGCTCGACATCGACTCCGACGCCAACGACCTGGTATCGGTGAAGATCGGGCAGGCGCAGAAGTTCCCGGTCACCACCCTGCTGCGGGCGCTCAACTCGATCAACCTCGCCCCGGGCAGCGAGAAGGTCAAGTGCTCCACCGACGGCGATCTCGTGCGGATGTTCGGCAAGCCGGAGGACATCAAGAAGGTGACGGCGGAGGCGGTGGTGGGCCGGCGGGCCTGGAACAGGATCACGGACTCCGAGACGGGCGAGGTGCTGGCCATGCCGGGAGAGCGGCTCAGCCAGGAGGTGGCCGACCGCATCGTCGAGCTGAAGATGAAGACCCTCAAGGCGGCCGCCCTTCACCCGCTCATCGATGAGACGATGGAGAGGGACCCGACTCACAACGAGGACGAGGCCCTGATCGATATCTACCGCCGGGAGCGGCCCGGCGATCCGGTGACCCCCGAGATCGCGCGGAACCGCCTGTCGGGCCTGTTCGCGGACAATCGGCGCTACGACCTCGCGCGGGTGGGGCGCTACAAGCTCAACAAGAAGCTGGGGCTCGACCTGCCCGAGACCGTGCGGACGCTGACCAAGGAAGATCTGATCGCCATCCTGGGCTACCTCATGCAGCTCAGCGAGGGCGCCCCGAATGTGACCGTGGACGAGATCGATCACCTGATGAACAAGCGGGTCCGGTGCGTGGGCGAGCTGCTCCAGAACCAGTTCCGCATCGGCTTCCTGAGGATGGAGCGCATCTCGCGGGAGCGGATGACCAGCCTCGACCCGGAGCAGGTGACGCCTCAGTCGATCATCAGCACCAAGCCGATCTCGGCCGCCATCAAGAGCTTCTTCGGCTCGAGCCAGCTCAGCCAGTTCCTGAGCCAGGAGAACCCGCTGTCCGCGCTGACGCACAAGCGGCGGCTGAGCGCGCTGGGCCCGGGCGGCCTCAGCCGCCAGAGCGCGAAGCTCGAAGTTCGGGATGTCCACCACTCTCACTACGGCAGGATCTGCCCGATCGAGACGCCGGAGGGCCCGAACATCGGCCTCATCGGCTCGCTGGCCATCTACGCGCGGCTGGACCAGTACGGATTCATCGAGACGCCCTACCGACGGGTGAAGAAGGGCGTGGTCACCGACGAGATCGCGTATCTGACGGCGGACGAAGAGGACCGCTACCACATCGCGCCGGCCAGCGTACCGGTGGACGACAAGGGCCGCATCACGGCAGAGGCCGTCAGCGTGCGCTATCGCGAGTCCTACCCGGCCGTCCCGCCGGAGCAGATAGACTTCGTCGATCTGTCTCCCAAGCAGATCGTCTCCGTCGCCACCGCGCTGATTCCGTTCCTGGAGAACGACGACGCCAACCGGGCCCTGATGGGATCGAACATGCAGCGCCAGGCGGTGCCGCTGCTCAAGTCGGAGGCTCCCCTGGTCCGCACGGGCGTGGAGACCCGGGCCGCTCAGGACTCCGGCGCGGTCGTGCTATGCCGGGCCGACGGAATGGTGACCGGCGTCTCGGCCAATCGGATCGAGGTCACCCGGGTGGATGGGACGAAGGACCAGTATCGCCTGCAGAAGTTCGTGCGATCCAACCAGGCCACATGCATCAACCAGCGGCCCATCGTGCGCGGGGGCGACTTCGTGAGCAAAGGCTGCGTGCTGGCCGACGGCCCCTGCACGGACAACGGCGACCTGGCGCTGGGCCGGAACGTGGTGGTGGCCTTCATGCCGTGGGAGGGATTCAACTACGAAGACGCGATCGTGCTCAGCGAACGGCTGGTGCGGGACGATGTCTTCACCTCCATCCACATCGAGAAGTACGAGATCGAGGCCCGAGAGACCAAGGTGGGCCCGGAGGAGATCACCAGGGATATCCCCAACGTCGGCGACGAGGCGCTCAAGGACCTGTGTGAGGACGGCGTCATCCGCATTGGGGCGCAGGTCCGGGCGGAGGATATCCTCGTCGGGAAGGTCGCGCCCAAGGGTCAGGAGGAGCTGACCTCCGAGGAGAAGCTCGTGCGGGCGATCTTCGGCGAGAAGGCGGCGGAGATGAGGGACACCTCGCTGCGGGTGCCCCATGGGGAGAAAGGCAAGGTGGTCGACATCACCCGCTTCTCCCGGGTGAAGTACCAGTGCCAGAAGTGCGACACCGAGTATCAGGTTGGCAAGAACCAGCACCGGCACTACTGCGATCGCTGCGGCGGCGAGCTGAAGCGCGAGCCGGGCGACGAGCTGCTGCCGGGCGTCAACCAACTCGTTCGCGCCTACGTGGCCCAGCGGCGCAAGATCATGGAGGGCGACAAGCTGGCCGGTCGGCACGGCAACAAGGGCGTGGTCGCCAAGATCCTGCCGCTGGAGGACATGCCGTTCCTGCCCGACGGGAGGCCGGTGGACATCATACTTAATCCGCTCGGCGTGCCCTCCCGAATGAACATCGGCCAGATCCTGGAGTCCCATCTCGGGCTGGCGGCGGAAGAGCTCGGGCTCGCCTTCGAGAACCCGATCTTCGAGGGCGCCACCGACAAGGAGATCGTCGAGTACTTCAGCGTCGCCGCCGATCGATATAGGAAGAGGTCCCTGCACAAGTACGTTGTGGACGAACTTCACTTCTCCGATGAGTGGTACGAGGAGAAGGCGAGCTATCGCTCGACCCTGAGCAGCCTGGGCGAGTGGCTGGCGAAGGGCGATCCGGCCAACATGGAGCGGGCGGCCGAATGGGCGGCGGTCGATCCCCAGGAATGGGCGGCGGTGAGAGGCGCGGAGGCGCGGGCGGCCTGCGTGGTGGAGCACATCGCCAGGCGGGTGGACAACATGGTTGGCTTCGATGCCGAGACCGGCAAGTTCTGGCTCTACGACGGGCGCAGCGGAGACCGGTTCAACCAGCCGATCACAGTGGGCAACATCTACACGATGAAGCTGATCCATCTGGTGGAGGACAAGATCCACGCCCGCTCGACCGGCCCCTACTCGCTGGTGACCCAGCAGCCGCTGGGCGGCAAGGCGCAGTTCGGCGGCCAGCGTTTCGGCGAGATGGAGGTGTGGGCGTTGGAGGCCTACGGCGCGGCGCACACGCTCCAGGAGATCCTCACCATCAAGTCGGACGACGTGCTGGGGCGGGTGAAGACCTACGAGGCGATCGTGAAGGGCGAGGCGATCACAGAGCCCGGCATCCCGGAGTCGTTCAAGATCCTGATCAAGGAGCTGCAAAGCCTCGGCCTGCAACTGACGGTGGAGTCGGAGGAGGCGGAGCCGGTGAGCCTGGAGGGACAAGAGGGGGAGGAGGTCCTCGCCTGAGCGGCGGGGAGACGAGCGGGGACGGCGAGCCCGCGGGGCGGGCCGGGGAGGTCGCGGGGAGATCTCCCGGCGGCGGCCGGCGCAGGCGCTGACAGAAGGCAAGGAGCAGGGAGCACATGGTAGACACAACGAGATTCGATCAGCTGAGGCTGGGGCTGGCCTCTTCGGAGGAGATCCGGCGCTGGTCCAAGGGCGAAGTGAAGAAGCCCGAAACGATCAACTACCGGACCTTCAAGCCCGAGCCGGACGGGCTGTTCTGCGAGCGCATCTTCGGGCCGACCCGCGACTGGGAGTGCCACTGCGGCAAGTACCGGAAGATCAAGTTCCGCGGGATCACCTGTGACCGCTGTGGGGTGGAGGTGACGCGGGCGAAGGTGCGCCGCCAGCGGATGGGCCACATCGAGCTGGCCGCTCCCGTCAGCCACATCTGGTATCTGAAGGGCGTGCCGAGCCCGATGAGCCTGCTGCTGAACATCTCGCCGCGGCCGCTGGAGAAGGTGATCTACTTCGCTTCCTACATCGTGACCCAGGTCGACTATGACCTGCTCGCCAAGAGCGTCGAGCGGATCCAGACCCTGGCGGAGAAGCGGCGGGAGAAGGTGGCGGCGGAGGCGGCGCAGCGCGTGGAGGAGATCAAGGCCGAGCGGGACGAGAAGCTCGCCAAGCTGGAGGCCGGAGAGCTGGAGGAGGAGCTGGAGGCGAGCGACATTGTGGAGGCGGCCGAGGCCCGCGTGCGGGACGAGGAGCGGCTGGCACAGGAGCAGCAGGCGGAGCTGGAGATGGGGATGACGCTGCTGCTGGGGGCCAAGCTCGACGCCGACCCCGGCCTGACCAAGAAGCAGCTCATCACCGAGTCGGAGTACCGCGCGATCAGGCGGGTCGTCGACGCGCTCATCGACGCGCACGGCCGCAGTTACGAGGAGCTGTTCGCCGCCGACCTCGGCGCCAGCGCGGTGCACGATCTTCTCAAAGAGATCGACCTGGAGGAGATGTGCCGCGAGCTGCGCCAGGAGATCCGCGAGACCACCGGTCCCAAGCGGGCGCGAGCCATCAAGCGCCTGGAGGTGACGGAGTCGTTCCGGAAGTCGAAGAACCGGCCGGAGTGGATGGTGATGGACCTGATCCCGGTGATCCCGCCGGAGCTGCGGCCGATGGTGCAGTTGGACGGCGGGCGGTTCGCCACCAGCGACCTGAACGACCTCTACCGGCGGATCATCAACCGCAACAACCGGCTGAAGAAGATCAAGGCACTGCACGCGCCCGAGTCCATCATCAACCACGAGAAGCGTCTGCTGCAGGAGGCCGTCGACGCGCTGATCGACAACGGCCGGCGCAGCCGGCCGGTGACGGGCTCCAACAACCGCCCGCTCAAGTCGCTGTCGGACATGCTCAAGGGCAAGGAGGGGCGCTTCCGCAAGAACCTGCTGGGGAAGCGGGTGGACTACTCGGGCCGGTCGGTGATCGTGGTCAATCCGCACTTGAAGCTACACCAGTGCGGCCTCCCCAAGGAGATGGCGCTGGAGCTGTTCAAGCCGTTCGTGATGAAGCGGCTCGTCGAGAGGGGCTTCACCACCAATGTGAAGACGGCGAAGAAGATGGTGGACCGGATGCGCTCCGAGGTGTGGGACGCGCTGGAGGAGGTGATCCGCGATCATCCCATCCTGCTGAACCGGGCGCCGACGCTCCACCGTCTGGGCATCCAGGCCTTCGAGCCGGTGCTGGTGGACGGGAAGGCGATTCAGATCCACCCACTCGTCTGCCTGCCGTTCAACGCGGACTTCGACGGCGACCAGATGGCCGCGCACGTGCCGCTGTCGACGGCGGCGCAGGCGGAGGCCCGCATTCTGATGATGTCCACGGAGAATCTCTTCTCGCCGGCAGACGGAAGGCCGATGGTGACGCCGACCCGAGACATCATCCTGGGCTGCTACTACCTGACGCAGAAGCGCGAGGGCGCGCAGGGCAGCAAGAAGTACTTCGCCAACCCGGCCGAGGCGCGGCTCGCGTATGAGATGAGGAAGGTCGATCTGCACGCCGACATCAAGGTCCGTGTGGACGGCGCGCTGATGGACACGACGGTGGGGCGGATCATCTTCAACGAGGTGCTGCCTCCGAAGCTGCGGTACGTCAGCCGAGTGGTGGACGAGCGCCAGCTGAGCCGGCTGGTGCGGCAGTGCTATCGCCACTACGGCACCGCCCGCACGGTCCAGCTGGTGGACGACCTCAAGGACCTGGGCTTCGGCTTCGCCACCACCGCGGGCATCACCATCTCCATGACCGACATGGACGTGCCGAGGGCCCACCGAGAGGAGATCATCGCCAGGACCGAGGCGGAGGTGCAGAAGACGAACCAGGACTTTGCTCGCGGCCTCATCAGCGGCGGCGAGCGATCCGACAAGGTGTGTCGCCTGTGGAACCAGGCGTCGGGCTCGGTCTCCCGGGCGATCCTGGAGAACATCGACCCGTTCAACCCGATCTACATGATGGCGAACTCGGGCGCTCGGGGAACGCCGCAGCAGATCACGCAGATCGCCGGCATGCGGGGCCTCATGTCGGACCCGTTTGGACGGTTCATCGAAGATCTGCCGATCAAGTCCAACTTCCACGAGGGCCTGAGCGTGCTGGAGTACTTCGTCTCCACGCACGGGGCTCGCAAGGGCCTGGCCGATACGGCGCTGCGGACGGCGGACGCCGGCTACCTGACCCGGCGGTTGGTGGACGTGGCGCAGGACGTGATCGTCCGCGAGGATGATTGCGGCACGACCAACGGTATCTGGGTGGCGGCGATCCGCGACGGCGCGGAGGAGATCGAGTCGCTGGAGCGGCGCATCGACGGCCGCATCGTGCCGCAGGATGTCATTGACCCCCGCACCGACGCGATCATCCTCAAGG
>JALGXV010000068.1 GCA_029821885.1 Candidatus Hebobacteria bacterium | reverse complement strand
ATGGAGTACTGCCCGAACATCTGGTATGACATGTCAGGTGGCACCATCCGCAACTACCCGGCCTCCTGGTTCCGCTGGCTGTTCGAACGGGTGGACCGGAATGAAACCGGGCAGGATCCCAAGGTAAGCTTGGAACTCGTAGGGAAGCTCGTGTTCGGGTCGGACAATCCCGACGATACGATGGACTTCTACCGGAGCTTCATGGCGGCACTCGACATTCCGGCCGGCGTGCAGCAGCAGGTGTACTACGACAACGCCGCCGAGTGGTTGGGGCTGTAAGGCCCGCACAGCTTCTGCACAGGAGGTGGTAGCAGTGAAGGTGGTTCGTTCCGGCCACGTAGCGGCCCAAGTCGTGGAGGATGAGGGAGCGAAGGGGACCACGGTACGGTGGTTGATCGGCCGGCCCGATGGCGCACCCAACTTCGCCATGCGGGTGTTTGAGGTGGAGCCGGGCGGCAGCACCCCTCTCCACCAACACGCCTGGGAGCACGAGGTGTACATCTTGGAAGGCACAGCCGAGGTCGTCACCGAGGAGGGCCCCGCGGCCGTGTCTCCAGGCGACGCGGTGCTGGTGCTCCCCGAAGAGCGCCATCAGTTCCGAAACACGGGAGACAGCACGGCGAAGTTCCTCTGTATGGTCCCACTGCCCCCAGAGGACTGAGGCCTCCCTTTGGCCCCCGCCCACAAGAGGGGAACCCTCCGGCGCCTCGCCGGCGTTGCGCTCTTCTCGGCCGCCGCCGTAGCACTGGCGGCCTATCTGCATTTGAGCCTGCCCAACATCCCTGACCGCGACTCTCTCTACCACTTCCGCCATGCCGCACTCTACGTGGAGCGCGGCCCGCTGATGGAGGAGTTCCCCTGGGCCGCCTACTCCGTAGTCAGCAGATTCCAGTCGGACATCTGGTACGGATTCCACGTGGTCCTGACCCCGTTCACGTTTCTCGAAGACCCCGTCCGCGGCGTGAAGCTGGCCGGCGTCTTCAGCCTCGCGCTACTGCTCATCCTGGTCTATTGGGCGATGCGGCTCGGGGGCATGGCGCTTCCCTATCTCTGGCCGCTCCTCGTCGTGGCCTTCGTGCCCTTCTCTCTCTACCGCCAACTGATGACGCGTCCCCACGTCATCTCTATGGGCCTCGTGGCCGTACTGCTCTCCTGCACCATCAGCGGCAGCCTATGGGGCCTAGCGCTGAGCAGCTTCGCCATCGCCTGGCTCCACCTGAGCTTCTTCTGGGTCATCCTCCTGGTCGTGGGCGCAACCGCCTTCGTGAAGCGGCTGACGGAGGAGGTGTGGTTGTGGCGGGAGGCGGCGGCGGCCGGCGTGGGGCTGCTGGCCGGGTGGCTGCTTCGGCCGAATCCTATCGGGTCGGCCAAGCTCGCCTACATTCAGATAGTCCAGCTTGCGCTGGAGAAGCAGAAAGGAATCCCGCTGCTATTCGGCGCCGATTTGGTGAGCGGCATGGATTCGGTGCAGCATAGCTCGGACCAGTTCCTGCAACACTTCGGGCCTGCGATCATCCTCTGCGTGGCGGCCCTGATAGCGTTCGCCTCCGCGCTCGCACACGGGGCTGCGCTCTCGCCTCGCCAGAGGACACTGCTGTGGACGGGCCTCGCGCTTTCCGCCGGCGCGTTCCTGATGATGATGCAGTTCTCGATCCGAGCGGTCGATCTCTGGAACATCTTCGCGGTGGCCTTCGTCGCCGGCGTCTTCAGCTTCGTCATCCGTCCCGGCGCCCACGCGGCCACGGGCTTCTCGACGCCGCGGCGGCTCGCGGTGACGGCCGGGCTCGGAACGTTGCTCCTCGCGTTCATATTCTGGCGCGGATACGACGAGCACGCGCAACGGATGCCGAGGCTTGGCTACTCCCCCTATCGGCTCCAGGCGGCGGCCGACTGGCTGAGGGAGAACTCGGACCCGGGGGAGATCGTGTTCCACTCCCACTGGGACCTGTTTCCGGACCTGTTCTTCTGGAATGCACACAACAGGTATATCGGCGGCATGGACCCGATCTTCCAGTACGCCTACGACCAGGATCTGTACTGGAAGGCCCACCATCTCTACTCGGGACGCTTCGGAAGCTACACCTGTGGCACGCCAGCCTGTGGCCCGGGATTGGGTGAGGATACCTTCACGGTCCTGAGACGCGACTTCGACGCTTCCTATCTCGTGCTCGAGCGGGGGCGGGCGCGACTTCTGCATCACTACGCAGCTTCGGATCCGCGCTTCGTGCTCGAACTCGAGGACGACGGCGTTGCCCTCTTCCGCCTGCGCGACGGCGCCGGCACAGCCTCGGAGGCGCCTATCTGACGTAGCCGAGCGCGCGGAGCCGCCTCTCGAGGTCGGGCGTCAGTTCGAGCGCCCCCTCCTGTGGCACGGCCAAGGGCTCGTGGTTGGGATCGAGGAACTCCAGCGGGGGTCGCCTCTGGTTGACCGCGAACCTGCGGAACTCGGCCAGCATCTGCTCGGCCACCTCCGGATGATCGTGGATGACGTTGTGGCGTTGGCCTGGGTCTGGCCGAAGATCGTACAGGGCTCGCCACTCGCCGTTCCCCCAGAGGATGAGGGCCCACTCCTCGCCTCGGACGAGGTAGCTCGGCGGCTCTCCGTCGGAGCCGGCGATGATGTGGTCATGCGCCCTGTCTTCGATGCCAGCCATCAGCGGCAGGAGCGATTCCCCTTGAATGCCATCCCGCGGATAGGGGACGTCGAAGAGGTCGAACGCGGTTGGGAGCAGGTCGATCGTCTGCGTCAGGCTCGTCACCTCGCGAGCCCCCGCGCCACCCGGAAGCCGCAGCAGCAGAGGCACGTGCAGCAGCTCGTCGTAGACTCCTCGCTCGTGCCAGAGATAGCCGTGCTCGCCGAAGGCCTCCCCGTGGTCGGAGGTCACCACGAGAACCGTCTCCTCCAGAACATCCGCCTCCGCCAGCAGGCGCACCAGCTCCCCCACCGCCCAGTCGGCGAATCTCAAGTTCGCGTCGTAGAGGTTGATCCACTCAGGCAGAGGTGGATGGAGAGACTTGGCGAGCAGGTCTCGGTCCCCGACCGGGAACTCGAAGTCGCCCCGCTGAAAGCCCGGCGGGCGTTGGCCCGCGAACATCTGGGTCATCGCGTCGGGCTGCATATAGGGCTGATGAGGCGGGTCGAAGTGGACGTAGGCGAAGAAGCGCCTTCGGGCGTTCTTCTCCAGCCACGACTCGATCAGCGAAAGCAGCGGCTGGGGCAGTGTGAACTCCTCCCAGCTCTTCACCAGGGGCTCGACGTGTGTCTGGTCGTAGACCTCCTGGAAGTCGAGCCCGAGGCCCGTGCCTGGCGCCGCGTTCGGGTTGGAACTGAACATGACGGTGGTGAAGCCAGCGGCCTCCAGACCCGCGGCCAGCGTGAAGGTTCCCTCCAGCAGCGGACGGTTCTCATAGGCGAGGTGAGTGTCGGCATGCTGGGAGGTGAACAGCGATGCCGTCGATGGCTTGGTCATGGCGTACTGGGCGAAGTGCCGCCCGAAAACGATCGACTCCTGCGCGATCCGGTCGATGTTGGGGGTCGTGTCCCGCGGGTATCCGTAGCAGCCGACATGATCGGCCCGCGCCGCGTCGATCACGCAGATCACCAGATTGCCGCCGGCCGCGGCCTCTCTCAGAGGGTTCACCTGGGGCACGTACGGCGTCAACGGCGCCGGGTTGGTGATCTCACGCCGACCCGCCTGTGGGAGCGGGACGAGGGCGAGCGCCGCCCAGAGGGCCAGCACAAAGAGGAGCAGCCAGCGCAAACTCCAGCCTTTTGATCGGCCTTGAGCAGATGTATGCATGGCTCCGAACTCGGGCCGCCTATGAGGACCGGACGAAGGCGCTCGGCGCGGTGGACGCATCCCGCTAGAGGTACCCGAGGTCAGCGATCCGGCGGACCCGTGCTCTATCCTCCGGCGACATCTCGATCTCGGGAACGTCCGGGAGGGGCGGCATCACCGCGTGCGGATCGAGGAAGTCCACGGGAGGCCGGCGCTGCCTCTCGGCGAACCGGCGGAACACATCCGCCATCTCCTCGCCAACGGCCCGGTGCTTCGTGTAGACATTCTCGCGCTGTCCCGGGTCTCGCGCCAGGTCATACAGCACCCGCCACTCACCGTTTGAGGCGAGCACGAGCGCGTGCTCCTTGTCGCGCACAAGGTACTTCGACGGACTCCCGCCGGCGCGACAGAAGACGTAGTCGTTGACGGAGTCACAGTCGCCGGCGATCAGCGGCAGGAGCGACCGTCCCTGGATCCCCTCGGCCGGATACTCGACCTCGACCAGATCGAACAGGGTCGGCAGGAGGTCCACCGACTCGGTGAGAGCTTCGATTCTCGTCCCTGCGAGCTTGCCGCCCGGAAACCTGATGAGAAGTGGGACGTGACAGGCCTCGTCGTGCGGCGATCTGCCGTGCCACGTGTGCCCGTGCTCGCCGAAGGCCTCCCCGTGGTCTGAGGTGACGATCAGAAGAGTGCTGTCGAGCAGGCCGCTGTCGCCCAGGATCGCCTCCACCTCGCCGACGGTCCAGTCGGCCCAGCGCAGGTTCGCGTCGTAGAGGTTAATCCAGTCGGGGAGCGGCGGCGGCGTGGGTATCGGCCGCGGCACCCGCTCGGGGAAGGCCACCTCACCGGCTTCGAAGTCGATCGGCTCGAGGCCTTCGAACAGCTCCGTGTAAGCCTCCGGCTGATCGTAGGGATAGTGCGGGGGGATGAAATGGAGATAGGCGAAGAAGCGCGAATCCCCATTGTCGGCCAGCCACTGCCTCACCGCGCGCAGCGCCACCGTGGGGTGGAAGGCCCGCTCCCCCTCCTCGGCGAGGCCCTCCAGGGCGCGGTCCCAGATCGAATCCTGGAAATCGTCCCCGATCCCATAGAGCGGACAGGCCTTGAGGTTGGAGCTGACCAGGAGCGTGCGGAACCCGGCCCTCCCCAGCCCGCCCTCCATCGTGAACGTGCCCGGAATCAGCGCCCGAGGACCGTCGGCCAGGTTCGTGTCAGCGTACTGGGATGTGAGAAGACAGGCCGTCGAGCTCTTCGTCTCGGCTGTCTGGGAGAAGTGCCATTCGAACAGAACGGAGGATTGGGCCAGACGGTCGATGTTGGGCGTCGTCTCGCGCGGATAGCCATAGCAGCCTACGTGATCGGCCCGCGCCGCGTCGATAACCAGGAGGACGATGCTGGCGTCACGCACGCTTCCCCGGAGCGCGTCGACCACGGGCCCTTCGGGCGTGAACTCAGCCGGATCGGAGCGGCCGGACAGCCCGTGCCGGAGGCCGAGATACAGCCCCGCCAGAATAAGCAGCCCCGCCAGCACCCACAGAAGACGTCTCATACCGCTCTGCCGCGCTCACTCCGCATCCTGTGAGAGTCTACCCGAGCGGCCCACGGGTGTCAAAGAAGACGTCGCTGCCCCAGCGGCGGACTCGACGGCCCCTGTCGGCGGAGCCGGCCACGCAGGACCATGTGGCCCGGCCGAAGAATCGTAACCCATAGAACTGGGAACACTCGCAGCAATGCGCATCGCCGCGCCACTTCGTGGGCCGTGCTTCGTCCACATCCTTGCCGCAGGGTGGGTTCATGCTTTGCCCTCATCCGCGTGAGCGTTCTGCAGGCGCCGACCGGGGAACGAATCGAGTCCGACACAGTCTCGGGCCGGCCCCAGCGCGCGGGCTGGCCCTGGCCACAGCGCTCGCCACCGGGACGCTGCTGCTGATATCCGCCCCCTGGGCCCATGCCTACATCGGCCCCGGTGCCGGGTTCGCCGTGCTGGGCTCCTTTCTCGTGGTGCTGGCGGCGGTGGCACTCGGCGGACTCGTGCTGATCACCTGGCCGCTGCGATTCCTGCTGCGGTCGCGGCGGCGCCGCAAGGCCTATGCGAAGAGCCAGGTCGACCGCGTGATCGTCCTCGGCTTCGACGGCATGGACCCCAAGATCGCGGAGGCCATGATGGCGGCGGGCCGGCTGCCCAACCTGGCCGGGCTGCGAGAGAGGGGAAGCTTCACGCGGCTGGCGACCAGCTGTCCGGCGATGTCGCCCGTCGCCTGGTCGTCCTTCATGACGGGCACGACTCCCGGCCGCCACGCCATATTCGACTTCCTGCACCGTGATCCGAGGACCTACCTGCCCGATCTCTCGTCCGCAGAGATCAGGCCGCCCCGTCGACGGTTGAAGCTGGGCCGGTTGACGATTCCATTGGGCCGCCCAATCATCCGACTGCTTCGGCGAAGCAAGCCCTTCTGGACCGTGCTCGGCGAGCACGGGGTATTCTCCGCCGTGCTGCGCGTGCCCATAACGTTTCCGCCGGAGCGGTTCAACGGGCTGCTTCTGTCCGGGATGTGTGTGCCCGACCTGCGCGGGAGTCAGGGGTCTTTCACCTTCTTCACGACTGCACAGGAGAAGCAGCGGGATCACATAGGCGGCGAACGCCTGACGCTCACCAGAGAGAACGGGGCTTGCCACGGCAACCTGCCGGGACCGCCCCTCGTCTCCTCCGATTCCGGCGAGGCCGCGCGGACGCAGTTTCGCCTGCGACCGGACGGAGATAGCCGGGCACGCCTGGAGATCGGCGGCGAGCGCCTCGATCTGCATGTCGGCCGGTACAGCGACTGGGTGCCTGTGGGGTTCCGCCTGGGCCCGGGCATGCGGGCCAATGGCATGTGTCGGTTCTACCTGAGACAGCTCGAACCCGAGGTCGAGCTGTATGTCTCACCGATCAACATCGACCCCGAGCGGCCCGCCCTTCCCGTGTCCCATCCCCCCGCTTACTCGATCTACCTGTCGAAGCGGCTGGGGCGGTACGCGACTCTCGGGTTGGCCGAGGACACGTGGGCGCTGAACGAATCCGTGCTGGACGACGCCAGCTTCCTCGACCAGTGCGCGCTGATGTTCGAAGAGCGGAAGCGCATGCTGTACAATGCTCTGCAGAACACCCGCGCCGGCTGCGTTGTCTGCGTGTTCGACACCACCGACCGCATCCAACACATGTTCTGGCGATATCGGGAGGACGAGCATCCGGCGCCCGTGGAGGAGGACCCAAGCCTGTTCGCAGAGGCCGTCGAGCGATCCTACGAGCAGGCGGACGAAGTCGTCGGCGAGGTGATGTCTCAGCTGGGCGAGCGCGATGCCCTCTTCGTGATGTCGGACCACGGGTTCAAGTCCTTCCGGCGCGGTGTCAATCTCAACGTCTGGCTCCAGCAGGAGGGCTACCTCCACCTGAAGGCGGGGGCTTCCGGCGAGGCCGAGTGGCTTCGCCATGTGGACTGGGAGCGAACTCGAGCCTACGCCATCGGGCTCGGCGGCCTGTACTTGAACGTGAGGGGACGCGAGGCGCACGGCATCGTCGCGCCGGAGGAAGCGCCACAGCTGAGAGCCGAGCTCATCGAGAAGCTGACCGGCCTCGCAGATGAAGCGAACGGCGCGATTGCGATTCGGCGAGCACTCGAGACGGCCGCCGTGAATCCCGGGCCGTACGCCGAGATGGGCCCCGACCTGACCATCGGTTACGGAGTGGGGTATCGCGCCTCTTGGGGCGCGGCCCAGGGGCAGGTCTGCGGATCGGTCATGGAGGACAACACGCGCCGCTGGAGTGGCGACCACTGCCTCGATCCCGCGCTCGTGCCGGGCGTCCTGTTCGCCAACCGCGGGCTGCGTGCGGACAACCCGTCGATCACTGACCTGGCTCCTACGGTGCTGGAGTTGTTTGGCGTGAGGGCCCCCGGCTACATGCAGGGGCGGTCGCTGCTAGTGGGCGAGGAGAAGGAGACCCCCGTTAGTGCCTGACGACAGTGGTGACGACAAGCGCGACAGATCCTCGCGCGATGCCCCCGCAGATCCCGGGAAGCGAGAGACGCTGAAGAAGCTCGCGGCCCTCGGCGCGCTGGCCCTGACGGACGCGGCAGCGCTGTCCTCCTGCGGCCGGCCCTCAGCGTCTCCGCTGAGCCGCGAGCGAAAGGTCATCGTCCTCGGGCTGGACGGCTTGGATCCGCGGGGCGTCGAGCGCCTCATGTCGCAGAGTAAGCTGCCGAACATAGCGCGTCTGATGGAACTCGGTGGCTTCAGACGCCTCGCCAGCACCATCCCGCCCCAGAGCCCGGTCGCCTGGGCGAGCTTCATAACGGGAATGGACTGCGGCGGCCATGGCATCTACGACTTCATCCACCGTGACCCCGAGACCTACATCCCGTATCTGTCGATCGCCCGCACGGAGGCGCCGGAGAAGTCGCTATCCATCGGCCAGTGGCGGGTGCCGCTGTCGGCCGGGAAGGTGGAACTCCTGCGTAGAGGTTATGCCTTCTGGGATGTGTTGGCAGAGCAGGGGATACCTGCCTCGGCCTACCGTGTGCCGTCGAACTTCCCGCCGCACGATACTCGGGTCAAGCAGCTTGCCGGCCTCGGCGCCCCGGACCTCCGGGGCACGTACGGCGAGTTCTCGTTCTATACCGATGCGCCACCCAAACCCGGCAGGCGCATCACGGGCGGGGCCATCTACCAGGTGCAGGTCCTGAACGGCCGCGCCCGGGCTCAGCTCTTCGGACCGGACAACACCCTCCGCGAGGGCGAGCCCCAGTCGGCGGTGGACTTCGACATCCTGGTGGATCGCGAGCATGGGCTGGTGAAGATCGCCCTCCAGGGCGAGGAGATCCTGCTGCGAGAGGGAGAGTGGAGCAACTGGGCCACCGTCCAGTTCGAGATGATCCCCCGCCTGCGAAGCGTGAGCGGCATCTGTCGGTTCTACTTGAAGGCCGTGCGGCCCTATCTGAAGCTCTACGTGACCCCGATCAACATGGACCCCAGGGATCCAGCACTGCCCATCAGTGCGCCGAGGGACTTCTCGGCTGAGCTGGCGCGGAAGCTCGGGTTGTTCTACACCCAGGGCTTCCCCCATGACGTGAAGGCGCTCCGCCACGAAATCCTCGATGACGAGGAGTACCTCCAGCAGTCGGACATCGCGTTCGGCGAAGAGAAGCGGATGTATGAGCTGGCCCTGAACGAACTCGAGCGCGGTCTGCTCTTCTACTACTTCGCCACCACCGACCGGACCCAGCACATGTTCTGGCGGTTGATGGACCCCCGGCATCCGGCCCATGACCCCCGGCTGGCGAAGAAGGTCGGTCCGGTGATGGAGGAGTGCTACCGCGCAGCAGACGGTCTGGTCGGGCAGGCCATGGAGGCGTGCGACGGAGATACGACGTTGATCGTCATGTCCGACCACGGCTTCGCTCCCTACTATCGCTCGTTCAACCTGAACACATGGCTGGCGCGAAATGACTACCTGCTGGGAGTGGGGCCTTGGGAGCCGGGTGGCGACATCTTCCGCAATGCAGACTGGCGCAACACCCTCGCCTACGGGCTCGGGTTCAACTCGCTCTACTTCAACATGCAGGGCCGGGAGCCATATGGAATGGTGGGCCGCGACGAGCGCCCGCTGTTGGCCGCCCAGCTGGCGGAGGAGCTCTGCAAGGTGCGGGATCCGGAAACGGGCGATCGCGTCATCGATCAGGTCTACGTGGCCGAAGAGGTCTACTCCTCGCCCCCTGTCGGGCACGCGCCGGACCTGGTGATCGGCTACGCGCGAGGGTACCGCTGCTCGGACGAGTCAGTTCTGGGCGAGATCACGGAGACACTCATCGAGGACAACCTTGACAAGTGGAGCGGCGATCACTGCATCGATCGCTCTCGCGTCCCGGGCATTCTCCTGGCAAACCGCCCGATCGCGGCCGCCGCGCCATCGCTGATCGACCTCACGGCGACCATCATGGCAGAGTTCGGCGTTGATCCGATACGCGAGATGACCGGTCGCCCCGTTCTCTCTACATGAGCGCAAAGCGATCGAACAAGAAGGGCCGAAGGCAAGTCGCGGACGACGCCCCACCTGAGCCCGGCCGGCGGGAGGCCCTCAAGAAGTTGGGGGCGCTGGGCGCGCTCGCCCTGCTTGACGTGGGCGCTCTCACCTCCTGCGGTCGACGGCTTTCGTCTCCGCAGATGGAGCGCGAGCGGAAGCTCCTCATTCTGGGGATCGACGGACTGGACGCCCGGATCACAGAGCGCATGATGGCGCGGGGCGAGCTGCCGAACCTGCGGCGGCTGCGCGACACTGGAGGCTTCGGGTCCGTGACCAGCACCATCCCGCCACAAAGCCCCGCCGCCTGGGCCTCGCTCATCACCGGCCGCGACCCGGGCGGGCACGGGATCTTCGACTTCGTCCACCGCGACGCAGAGACATATGAGACGGTCTCCTCGGGCACGGCCACGGCGCCGCCCAAGTACACCATTCCCGTCGGCCAGTGGCAGGTGCCGTTGTCCGGGTCGCAAGTCGAGTCGCTCCGGCACGGCACCGCCTTCTGGGATCGGCTCGCAGAGCGGGGAATCCCCTGCGAGGTGCATCGCGTGCCCGCGAACTTCCCGCCCACCGACAGTGGCGCCAAACAGATGGCGGGCCTGGGTGTGCCCGATGCCCGTGGAACTCTGGGGACGTGCTCGTACTACTCGGACGTGCCTCTCGGGCCAAACCAAGGTCTCGAGACGCATTCCGTGAGGGTGGCCAACGGCGTGGTCCGGGCCCGGCTGAATGGCCCGCGGAACTCACTTCGCAACGGATGGCCCACGACATCGGTGGAGCTCGGCGTCTACCTCGATGGCCACAGCCGGGTGGCGAAGATCGCCGTGCAGGACCAGGAGATCATCCTCCGGCAGCGCGAGTGGAGCGACTGGGTCCCTGTGCGGTTCGTCATGGTTCCACAGGTCAAGACCATCACCGGCATCTGTCGCTTCTACCTGAAGGAGGTCACGCCGAACTTCAAGCTCTACGTCACTCCTGTCCAGTTCGACCCGCTTGATCCTGCGCTGCCGATCGCGGCCCCTGCCGGCTTTGCCGGCGAGCTCGCCAGCCGCCACGGTCGGTTCCATACTCTCGGCCTTCCGGAGGACACCTCCGCCCTCGGCGGGGGGGCGCTGGACGACGACGAGTACTTGCACCAGGCGGGCCTGTGCCTGGAGGAGGCGCGGCGCATCTGGGAGTCGGCCCTCGCCGAGTTCGACCGAGGCCTGCTCTTCTACTACTTCGGCTACACCGACCGTAACCAGCACGTGTTCTGGAGGGCCTCGGACCCGCGCCATCCGGCCTTCGAGCCTCGGCTCGGCCGGGAGTACGGGGGCATCGTCGAGGACTGCTACCGGCTGAGCGACGAGCTGGCCGGCGAAGCGCTCCAGGCGTCCGACGACGACACCACCCTCATCGTCGTCTCCGACCATGGGTTCGCGCCCTTCTATCGGAAGTTCTATCTCAACGCCTGGCTCGCGAACAACGGCTACCTGAGCATGCGCGACGTTTCCGAGGGCGCCCCTATCGCCACCGGCGCCGTCTGGAGTGAGACGCTCGCCTACGGGATCGGCCTCAACGGCCTCTACCTCAACCTCGCCGGGCGTGAAAGCAGGGGCATCGTGTCCCAGGAGCAGAGGGAGTCGCTTCTGCGGCGACTTGTGAAGGATCTCTATGCCATCCGCGACCCGGACACGGGCGACGCGGTCTTCTCCGATGTAGCGCTCACCGATGAGGTCTACTCGGATGCGCTCCCCGCGCTCACGCCCGATCTGATCCTCGGCTACGCCCCCGGCTATCGCAGTGGTGTCGCCTCGGCCCTCGGGCGCATGACGAGCGAGGAGTTACGGGACAATACGAACAAGTGGAGTGGGGATCACTGCATCGACCGGGACGCAGTGCCGGGCATTGTGCTCTCGAACCGCGCCCTCCGGAGAGAGCGTGTCAGCCTGCCCGACATTACTGCGACAGCGCTCGCCGAGTTCGGCCTCAACCGGCCCGACGACGTCCTGGGGCAGTCCATTCTGTGAGGAGGGAGCATGTTCGGTCCGAAGATCAAAGTGGACAAAGACCTCTACGAACGCGTGAAGCAATGCGCCGAGGCCGCCGGCTATTCATCCGTGGACGAGTTCATTCGCCACACCCTGGAGAAGGCCGTGGCCGCGATCGAGGAGGCTGACTCGGAGGAAGAGGTGAAGAAGCGCCTGCAGGGGCTCGGATACCTGGACTGAGGGATCATGGGAGTCGTCAACGCAGCTATCACAGGCCTCTTCGACCTGCTTCTCGCGCCCTTCGGTTGGAGCGCGTGGGCCGGCCTCGTCTTCATCTCCCTGCTGACGGGCGCGGTGTTGCTCACGGTCTTCCGCTACACCTCGAACCAGCGCGGCATCCGGGCAACGAAGGACCAGATCATCTCCCACCTGCTGGAGGTCCTGCTGTACCGAGACGATGTCCGCGTGGTGCTTCGCGCGCAGGCCCGCTTGGCGAGAGACAACCTGCGATACCTGGGCCACGCGCTTGTGCCCCTCGCGTTCATGATCGTCCCGGTCGGGTTCCTGCTGGTCCAGACCGACCTGCGCTACGGACTCCGGCCGCTGGCGGCGGGGGAGAAAGCGATAGTGGCGGTCGAGCTCGGGCCCGGCGTGGACCTGGACGAGGTCTCGCTGTCGGCCTCACCCGGAATCGAGGTGGAGACTCTCCCGCTGCGCATACCGACCCTGCAGGAGGTCGACTGGCGCGTGAAGGCGGTGGCGCCGGGGAAGCAGGAGTTGCGCATCAGCGTGGGGGGCGAGGAGTTCGTGAAGGAGATCAGGGTGGGGATGAGCGGGGGACGGGTCTCACGCGCCCGCGTGTCGGGCGGCGTGTGGGCCCAGTTCCTGCATCCAGGCGAGCCACCCATTCCGCGCGACGCAGGTGCGAAGTCCGTCACCGTCTCCTACCCAAGCGCGGAGATGGAACTGCTGGGCTGGCGCGTTCACTGGGTGTGGCCCTGGCTCCTCATATCCATGGCCTTCGGCTATGCGCTGAAAGGGCCGCTGAGGGTGCAAGTCTAGCAGGCGGACCGGAGGCGCGGGCGCGCCCTGGGGCCCTCAGGCGACCTCGGTGCAATTACAGATACCCGAGTTCCTCCAACCGCGCACGGATCTCGTCCAGGTGAGCGGGCTCCAGCTCCCTGCTGACGGCGAGGCCCGACAACGGATGCTGCAGCTTCCCCCAGGGGATCCAGTGCCACAGACGTTCGTGGAGGTAGTAGAAGAGGAGCTTCGCAACGACCTCCACGGCGCCGACCCCGACCGCCAGCGCGATCTCCCTGGTGAACCCATACACGACGAGCATGGTCGTCACGGTGGCCACGACGCGCCAGGAGATCGCCTTCGCGACGCTGCGCTTGTGGTACTCCCGCACGTTA
>JALGXV010000324.1 GCA_029821885.1 Candidatus Hebobacteria bacterium | reverse complement strand
GAGCCATTCGAGTTCGACCCCGACGCGGAGACCGTGGCGCGGCGCTGTGTCCGCTACCTGCGGGACTGCCTGCCTGGTGAGTGATTCCATTCATGACATCTGAGCCCGCGCCCCAGGTCGAGATCGCCATCCCGCATCGGCGGCGCTGGTGGAACGCCATCCGGCGCTTCGGTCGAGGCTGCGGGACGGGGACGGCAAGCTGCGCCCCTCGGTGCTGTTCTTCCTGAACTCCGAGGACATCCGGGCCAAGGACGGCGAGGCAACACCGGTGAGCGACGGCGACACCCTGACCATCGTCCCGGTGGCAGATGGGGGGTGAGGGCGGATCGCGCCGGGCTGGACATATCCGGCTCACCTATGCTAGCATAGTGCAGGTAACATATAGCGAAACCACGGCGAAGGAGTTTGGCCGATGTGTGAGTGCTGCAAGCCTGAGCCCAAGAAGTGTGAGAAGGGAAAGGATCCGAAGACCTGCACGACCGAGCAGATCAAGGAATGCCACGGCGAGGCCGAGAAGCACGAGTGTGAGGAAGCCACGACCAAGGCCTCCAAGTAGCTGGGGGGTTGTCCTGAGCGGCGCGGCCTTTCGGCCGCGCCGCTCTCTTTTGGCCGGGAGGGCGAGAGGAGCGAGTGCAGGGACTGGAGCTAGCATCGAAGAAGTCCGACCGAAGTGGTCGGCTATCCTGGTCCCGTCGCGGCTCCGGCAGCACAGCTACCGAAGCAACCGGGGGCCGAGGCCGAAGAAGTCCAACCGCACCGGGTGTAATGGAGGAGAAGGAGTATGGCCTGGAAGTATGCCGTGTTCACCGTGATGTGCCCCGAGCACGACCTGGAGCAGACGGCTGCGCTCGCCAAGTCGGTGGGGCTCGACGGGCTGGAATGGCGGGTGGCGAAGAAGGCGCCGGAGCCGATAGCCGAGGTGAGCTACTGGGGCGCCAATCGCTCGACGGTCGATGTGGATGACCCGACGGCCGACCTGAAGCGGGCGAAGGAGATCGCCGACCGGCACGGCCTGGCGATGCCGATCCTGGGAACCTACATGAAATGCGATGAGCTGGCCGTGGTCGAGGCCGTCATGCAGGCGGCGGCCGAGGTGGGCTGCGGCAAGATGCGGGTCGGCCCGCCGGGATATGATGGCTCCCGCCCCTATCACGAACTGCTCGCGGAGGCCGCCCGCAACTTCGAGCAGGTCGCCGCGCTCGGCAGCAAGTACGGCGTGCAGCCCTGCGTCGAGATGCACATGGGGAACATCACGCCCTCGGCCGCCCTCGCCCATCGGCTCGTGTCGAACTTCGACCCGAAGGAGGTGGGCGTCATCTACGATCCCGGCAACACGGTGGTGGAGGGGTCGGAGAACTTCGACCTCGCGCTGGAGATCCTCGGCCCCTACCTGAGCCACGTGCACGCGAAGAACTGCCTGTGGGCGAAGACCGGCGAAGAGGGCGGCGTCGCCAAGTGGGAGTGGCGCATGGCCGCCGTCAAGCAGGGCCAGATCGAGTGGAAGCAGATCGTCGCGGCCCTGAAGAAGGCGGGGTACGAGGGCTGGCTCTCCTTCGAGGATTTTTCCGACGGGGACACGAAGGCGAAGCTCGCCGAGGCGCTCGGCTATCTGAAGCAGCTGGAAGCCGAGTCGAGCTAGCGGGAGCGCCGTCCCGCGGCGAGACTAAGTAAGAGAGGCGAGGCCCGGCATGGCCGCGGAGCAGAGCAGCCCGAACATCGTTCACATCATCTGCCACGACCTGGGGCGGCATCTCCGGTGCTACGGCCGGCCGGATGTGTCGAGTCCCAACCTGGACCGGCTCGCCGCTTCGGGGGCGCGGTTCGCCAACTGCTTCGGCGCCTCGACGCCGTGCAGCCCGGCCCGCGGCTGCCTGATGACCGGCCGCTACGCGCACAGCAACGGCCAGATCGGGCTGGCG
This sequence comes from Candidatus Hebobacteria bacterium, assembly GCA_029821885.1. Lineage (GTDB taxonomy): Bacteria > Armatimonadota > Hebobacteria > Hebobacterales > Hebobacteraceae > Hebobacterum. The sequence continues at coordinate 1,624 of JALGXV010000324.1, read as the reverse complement.
CACCGCGGGTTCCCACTGCCGGACGAAGAGCAGACCGTCGTCGACCATCTCAACGCGGCCGGGTACGTGACCGCCCACATCGGGCTGCAGCACGAGCGGCACGACCCGCTGGGCAACCGCTATCAGATCAACGACCAGGAGACCGGCCGGTGCGAGGCGGTGGCGGAGAAGGCGGCGGAGTTCCTGCGCGGCCGGGCGGAGGAGGGGGGCGCGCCCTTTTACCTCAACGCCGGATTCTTCGAGGTGCACCTCCCCTTCGACCGGCCGGAGTACAGGCGGGACGACCCCGCCTCCGTGGCCGTGCCGGGGTGGATGCCGGACAACCCGGGCGTTCGAGAGGAGCTGGCGCGGTTCAACGGCGCGGTATGGTTCATGGACGAGGCGGTCGGCGTGGTGCTCGACGCGCTGGCGCGGACCGGCCTGGATGAGCGGACTCTCGTGCTGTTCACGACCGATCACGGGATGGCGTTCCCGCGGGCGAAGGGAACGCTCTACGATCCGGGCATCGGCGTCGCTCTCATTCTGCGGCCGCCGCCCGCCCTGGGCAGCACCGGCCTCGTGGTGGACGACCTGGTGAGCCACATCGATATCGCACCCACCTTCCTCGAGGCGGCCGGGGCGCCGATACCCGACGCCATGCAGGGCCGCGGCTTCTGGGGACTGCTGGCCGGCGGCGACTACGAGCGGCGGGAGTGCGTGTTCGCGGAGAAGAACTTCCACGACGCCTACGACCCGATCCGCGGCCTCCGCACCGAGCGCTACAAGTACCTGCGCAACTTCGAGCCGCGGCCGAAGGTGATCCTCTCGACCGACATCCAGGGGAGCCCGGCCTCCGACGAGCTGTGGCCCTGGGCGGCCAGGCCGCGGGAGGAGGAGGAGCTGTACGACCTTCGGGCCGATCCGGTCGAGATGACGAACATCGCGGCCGATCCGGCCGCGGCGAGCGTGAGGGAGGAGCTTGCGGCGCGGCTGGAGGAGTGGATGGCGGAGACGAAGGACCCGCTGCTCGACGGCCCAATGGCGGCCCCACCGGAGGCGCAGGTGGATGCGCCGGAGCCTCCGCTCGCGCCGGAGGAGTAGGCCGGGCGGCCCGGCAGGTCGGGCTCAGGCGGCGGGTTCAGTCGTCGATGTAGCCCAGGGTCTGGAGCTTCGACACCGTCGCGTCGGAGAGGTCGATCACCGTGAACTCGTGCTCGCGCCGAGCATCCGCCTCGGCGGCGGCCTTCTTCGCGGCCTTGGCCCGCTCCTGAAGGCGCTCCCGCACGCTCGCGGCCGCCTCCGTCTCCGACACGTCGTGCTGCTCCTCACGATCTACCAGCCGGTCGTACACGAAGAGCTGCTCCTCGCTCAGCCGTGTTGCCGGACGCCAGATGGCTTTGTAGCGTTCTGTCGTGAGTGCGCCCTGCTCGGCCCCGTACAGCAGGCCCTCAGAGTATACTTCTGCGCCGATCTCGCTCTTCCTGCGGGGCAGCGGGCGCCCGCGGAAACCCGCCGGCTGCACCATTCCCGCGGCCGCGAAGAAGGTCGCTGGGAGATCGGCCATCGAGACCACCTGCGGGACCTCTCGGTCCGCCGCGACGCCCCGGGGCCACTTCACCAGCAGCGGCACCCGAAGCACCTCCTC
>JALGXV010000323.1 GCA_029821885.1 Candidatus Hebobacteria bacterium | reverse complement strand
CATCATGGCAACGATGTCCGCAGGTCCCCCGCCGGCCTTCGCCACCATCACCGACCTGCTGCTCGACTCACCCTCGGCGGCGAAGGAGGTGATGGACTACCTGACGCCGCACGGGTGCGTTTTCGTCCGCCTCGACGAGATGGGCGCTCTCGCCCGGCAGATCGACCACTTTTACGATATTGGCACGAAGTACTGGGCTCACGACGAGGTGGAGGCATGCTTCGAGGCGGGGATCGTGCAGGGCTACTCGGAGACACACTACCAGCCGACGCTGCCCGTCACTCGCGATCAGATGGCCGTCTACATCTCCCGCGCCCTGGCCGGCGGAGATGAGAACGTGCCCGACTTCACCGAAACACCGACGTTCCCCGATGTGCCGGAGGGATCTTGGGCGCTGGACTATGTGGAGTACGCGGCCGCGCAGAACGTCGTCTCGGGCTATGGTGACGGCACCTACCATCCCGAGTATGAAGTGACCCGCGACCAGATGGCCGTCTACGTCGCCCGCGCCCTGGTCGCGCCCGACGGTGAAGACGGCCTCGCGGGGTATGTCCCGGCCGATCCGCGCAACTTCCCGGACGTGGCGTCTGACTTCTGGTCCTACACGCACGTGGAGTACTGCGTCGAGAACGGCGTCGTCGCGGGTTACCTCGACGGCCTCTACCACCCCGAGATCGTCGTCACCCGCGACCAGATGGCGGTGTATGTGGCGAGGGCGTTTGGGCTCATCCCATAGTGGCGGCGGCAGTTGCGGCTCGACTATCCCAGTTGGTCCGCGCCGTAGGTGGTGCTGGGTGCACAGATGGACGTGTGACGGCTCAGCGCAGGGATCAGGAGCGCTACCATGAGGCGCTCAGGAACGTCACCCCCGACGACGTGTGATCCGGCCGCAGGGAGCAGATCCTTGCCCGACGAAAGGCGGTGCGAGGTCGAACCCTCGTGGCCCGACGGGAGCATTGCCGACGGATGGCCAATAGGCAACTGACAGAGGAGTCAGGGACGCCCGGAGTGTAGCTTAGCGAAGGGACTGTCTTGCCTCAGCTTCGCTGACACTCCACACGCGTTCGTCTCGGAATGCTGTCCCGCTATTGACGTTCAGTAAGCTCGCAAGGGGGACGAGCATGAGCCTGCGTCGCGTTTGTTGCTGTCTTGTGCTACTCGCCATTGCGTGTGGCCTGTTTCCGCTGTCGCGCGCCTCCGCCGCTGAGTACACTGCCTTCTCTCTGAACGTCGCCCAGCAGCGGATCAGTCGCGCCGGGGGCGGGTGGCGGACGGTCGAGCCGGAGGTGCTCTCCCTCGGCAGCATCAACAAGGTGGATGGCTTCGTCTACGATGAAGAGGCCGGCGATCTGATTCTCGTGGGCGAGCACGAGGAAGGGCGGGCGCCGTTGACGCTCGACGATCTCGTGGTGGCCCTGCGGGCCCGGTTGAGCTACGGGGAGTATCCCCTGGTGAACATCGAGCCGACCTGGGATACGCCGAGCACCCAGATGCAGCACGTGCGCTTCGAAGGCGGGATCGAAAGGACCGGTTTCGGACAGGCGCTGTTCGACGCGGACTGCTGGCTCAAGCAACTGTCGATGGGGCTGGACCCAACAGGGGTGGCGGGGCTGCGCAGCTACTGGGATCGCGAGACTGAGGGGATTGCGAGCGGGGCGGGCCCCGGGGAGCTGGAGGTGAGCCTCCGCTTCTGGCTCTGCCTGTACTGTCCGCACGTAGTGGTACGGGAGGGCGTCTGCGCGGTGCGGGGACTGGACGTGGAGGTGTTCACCGAGGTCCTCTCAGCAGGGATTGGGGGCAAGGCGGTTGAGGACCCGAAAGGGCTCAAGCTTGAGAGAGCCGACGCGTTCGCCGATGACATACGCCGCGGCTTGGGCGAGTTATGTCGGGCGCAGCCCTCTTTCAGCCGGCTGAGGGGCCTGCAGGAACTCGTGGCCGTGAGCAAGGCACTCGAGGAGCTCGAGCCGCGCCCCGATCTCGGGTGGTGGCTCGAGCGCTACTCGCCGTGGGAGGTGCGCACGCCGAAGGAGGCCGAGCTGCTGAAGCGCCGGTACGTTGGGGAGCGTGGATGGTTCGACGTCTCAGGAGGTGTGTTCCTCACAGCGATGGCGATGAGGCTGAACGCGGGGGATGTGCGGGCCTTGCGGGAGGCGGCACTGGCGTCGCGCCCGTCTGCGGAGTCGCTGAGATGGAGTTTCGCAGCGGCGGAGTGGGCTGTCCCGCTGGCGGAGGGACAGGTGAAGCCAGAGGACACAGCCCGGCTGTTCGCGCAGGGGCTGTCCCTGCGGAGGCAGGAGCGGTACGAGCAGGCCATCGTGCCCTATGACACCATTCTGGAGGTTGCCCCCGATTCCGCCGAGGCGTGGTATGGCAAGGGCGCGGCGCTCTGGCGCCTCGGACGGCCGCAGGAGGCCTTGCAGTGCCTCGACCGCGCCCTGGCGATCGATCCCGACTTGGCCAAAGCCTGGGACGGCAAGGGCGCGGTGCTCTGGCGCCTCGGACGGCCGCAGGAGGCCTTGCAGTGCCTCGACCGCGCTCTCGAGGTCAATCCCCGTTCCGCTGTAACTTGGTCGAACAAGGGGGTCGCGCTCCAGGCGCTCGGACGCAGACAGGAGGCGCTGGAGTGCCACGTGCGCGCGCTGGAGGCCAACCCCCGCTACGCCCTGGCCTGGGCCAACAGGGGCCTGGTGCTGGGGGAGCTGGGACGGACCGAGGATGCCTTGCGGTGCTACGACCGCGCCTTGGAGATCGACCCCCGGTGCGCCTACGCCTGGATCGGCAGAGGCCTAGTGCACGCCGAGCAGGGCCGGGACCAGGCTGCCTTGCAGTGCTTCGACCGCGCCCTGGAGGCCAGCTCCCGTTGTGCCGAGGCCTGGCACAACAAGGGCGCGGTGCTTCAGAAGCTGGGAAGGATTGAGGATGCCCTGCAGTGCTACGACCGCTCCCTCGAGATCCACCCCCTGCTTCTTCCGAGCTGGCACAACAAAGGCCTGGCGCTGCGCTTCCTAGGGCGGTACGCGGAGGCGCGGCGGGCATTCGAGCAGGCGGCAGAGCTCGGCGATCCGGACGCGCCCGAGGCTCTGGCGGCGCTGACGCGGCAGGGGCACTAGGTTTCCTGCCAGCCCTGCCCGCCAACCTTCCCCGATGTGGCCACCGATTTCTGGGCCTACCGCCACGTCGAGTACTGTGTCGAGAACGGCGTGGTCTCGGGCTACCTCGACGGCCTCTACCATCCCGAGATCGTGGTCACCCGCGACCAGATGGCGGTGTATGTCGCGAGGGCGTTTGAGTTGATGCTGTAGCAGAAAGGCCCCCTGCCCCCTTTAGCGACCTCTCAGGGCACTTGACAGCGATGGGGGTCTATGCTATAGTTCGACATATGTCGAATATTCTTACGGACAATCTA
>JALGXV010000322.1 GCA_029821885.1 Candidatus Hebobacteria bacterium | reverse complement strand
GAGTCGCTTGTCTCCGCTGTACGCTTCCGGTACAATGGCAGCGAGTCCACTTTGCGTGGTCTTAGGTCCGCCGCTGGTCACCCCCCTCGACCGCGGCGGACTTCCTCTTTCGGGAGGTGAGGCTGCCTGCGTGGTGTGCGGTCGGCGGGAGGTACACCTACATGAACGACGCGGTGGCCGCGGAGGTGCACTCAAGGACGAGTCCGTTGGCGCAGGCGTGAGGTGGGCGGACAGACGGAACAGGATTGCACACACGGACGGAGTAAGGCCTGGCGAGTCCGTCCCAACGCGGACTTAGGCCCGCTGTGAGTATCCCCCCTCAACTCGCGGCGGGTCTTCCTCGTTCGGGTGAACACGGAGGCGAGGAGCTTACAGCAGCCCAAACGCCTTCGCCACGTAGACGGCCATCTGGTCGCGGGTGACGACCATCTCGGGGTGGTAGTAACCGTCCTCGTATCCCTGCACGACGCCATTCTCCACGCAGTACTCGATGTGCTTGTAGGCCCAGAAGTCGGAGTCAACATCGGGGAAGTTGCGCGGGTCGGCCGGCGTGTAGCCGGCGAGGCCGTCCTCCCCGGTCGGGTCACAGATAGACCGGGCGACATACACCGCCATCTGGTCGCGAGTGACCTGATACTCGGGATGGTAGGTGCCGTCCTCGTATCCCGCGACTACGTTCTGAGCGACCGCGTACTCCACGTAGTCGAGCGCCCAGAATCCCTCCCCCACGTCGGGAAACGTGGGCGCGCCGGTGAACTCGGGAACGCTGTCATCCCCGCCCGCGAGGGCGCGGGCGATGTAGACGGCCATCTGCGCGCGGTCTACCGGCGAAGCTGGCAGGTAGGCCCCGTCGCTGTAGCCAGTGACGATTCCGGCGTCGAAACAAGCGACAATCTCAAGGAACGCCCAGTAAGACTACGGCACATCGAAGAGCCCGTCCCGGTCCCAGAGGAGGACAAAGCACCCTCTGGAGAGCGAGTGCGACTGCATCGCAACGAAACGCCCATCCGCGCTGACTAGACAGCGGTAATGGTCTAGCCCCATCGGCTCACCCGCGGTAGTGCGGCTGACCCAAGCGAAGGAGCCCGTGGCGCGGTCCTTCATGTAGATGTCCTCTCCTCCCTCATCGTCAATAGCGGAATTGCTGGCCTCGGTGATGAAGGCCACGTGGCGGCCGTCATGGCCCAAGGCTACCCCGGTAGATTCGGCGTCTCCCGGCTCGCCGTGGGGCGTCATAGTGATACACTCCGTGGTCCCGGCTACCGCGTCTCGCAGATAGACCTGCTTGATGGTGGAAGTGCCAGGCAGGAAGTTGGAGGCGCTCGTCACAAAGGCGACATAGCGTCCGTCGCCCGATATCGTGGCCTGCGCGACGTGCGCGTTTGCCACGTCACCTAGGCTGTTGACACAAACTAGGTGAGTCGTCTGGGCCACACGGTCGCGGACGAACGCCTGGATTGTGAATTGTCGGCCACGGGGACACGGATCGATAACTGAGCTTCCAAATAGGGATACTAGAGAAGGATCGTACTCCAGGGGCAGATTGCTGTCAAGTGACGGCCATCCAGTTGCCGGGAGGGACCGACTGGGCAGTGGAAGGCGGTGCCTCGGCCTGCGCCTGGCCGCCAAGCGAACGTTTCTGACAGCGCTACTGACGAGTTGTCTCACTTCACTTGGATCAGAGCGCACCGGCCAAGCAGCACCTTGACAGGGCGTGGCCGACCTGACATAATCGATTGACTAGATGGGAATACTGTCCGGGTGACGCCCTCGAAGGCCCTCTGGGACGGGCATTGTGGGGTCGTCGTCTTCGCGCGGCCTGGTGCCCGTGCCACCGGTTTGGCGGTCTAGACCTTGTGTCCGGAACGCAAGGGCGATTACAATCAGCAGCGTCTGGCGAATTCGCGGGGCAGTTCATCCTCGAGGGTCCTGCGCGTTCGCGGATGGACGCAGCACAGCGTGAGATGGTGGTGTCAGGAAACGAGGCGAAGGGGAGCTCTGCCAGCAGAGCTCCCCAAGAGGCAAACAGGCGTAAAGGAGGGCTAGTCAACCGGCTCGCCTCAGTGCACTTGTTATTGTGGCTTGTGGCGATTCTCGCGGCCGCGATGGCCGTTGCCACAGTGGTGCCGCAAAAGGCACCCGCGGAAGTCTACAACCACGCTCTCGGGCATTTGATTGGCCCGCTAGTCTATCGCTCCACCCTGCGCGATGTCTATGGTGCCTGGTGGTTTATCGGGGGTTTTGGACTCGTCGCGCTGAGCCTGTTGGCATGTAGCGTGCGACGTGCCGGGCAGCTTCTAAGAGGGCGCGGAAGCGCGACGCATGTCAGTCGCCGTGACGTTGCAGCCCGTCCGAATCGGTCTGAGTGGCGGATAGCGATGGAGGCTGGCGAGGCCGCTTCAGCGTTGACCAAGGGCCTTCAGAAGGCCGGCTACTTGGTGCAGCCCGCGAAAGCAGATCAGAAGAAATCCAGAGGTCTGACTGCGCGGCGAGGCCCTGCAATGGCATGGGGCGTGGTCATCATGCACGTCGGTATGGCGCTTGTCCTTCTCGGGGCCGCCTACGGACGACTCCCCAGGAACTCGTATAGTGCTGTCGCTGACCTCGACGCGGGGGAGTCGTATGAAGTCCAGGCCGGCGGGGATACGTTCTCGGTGCGGCTCCTCGATGCCGGCCAGGAGCGGGATGAAGAGGGCCGTCCAACTCGCTTCTGGGCGGAGGCGGAGATCATCGAGGATGGAGAAGTGGTGAAGTCGGGACTGATAGAACCGAATCGGCCTCTGCGCCACCGCGGAGTCAACACTGTTCTGCAGAGCCTTTCCTCCGCCGGCTATGTTGTGGAGGTGTCCAAGGGGGAGGCCAGGAGCGCTGTGCCCGTGGTCTTTGGTCCAGACGGCAGCGTGGCCATGCTGGAAACCGTGCGCCAGCTGGCGGATCCGCCCTGGGTGGTGTTCATCCACGACTTCCGGTCCTCGGCAGGCGGGGACGATGCGGCTCCGGCTGCACAGGTCTTTGCCGATCCGACCGGACAGCTCCGATGTACGTTTCCGTCTCGTGCCGGGAGGACAGGCTGCGCAGCTGCTACTGGATCGTGACATAGGCGTTCCCCTCGTCTGGTTCGGTTTCTGCATCTTCGTGTTGGGCTCGGCGCCCCTAATCGGCATCCGCCGCCGGACGCTCCTCGCTGTTGTCTCAGCCAGAGGTGACGCGTGCAGCGTTCTCTTTGGAGGCAGCGATGCTCGTGCGGAAGGCGATTTCGAGCGAGCGGTGGGGGATCTCGGCGTGAAGGCCACCAAGATCGGGGGCGCTGCTGCAACGAGCGATCATGAGTGAGGGAGGATTATGAGGGCGAGAATGGGCTTCTGGGTCGTCGCCGTGGCGTTGCTGCTGGCAATAGCAGTTCAGATCCCCTTCGGACTGTCTCCGCGCGCGTACGGCGCCGAGGGAGCGAAGTACATGGGTCCGAAGCTGTGCGTGGCCTGCCATCGGGGCACACACTCCGAGGTGATCGAGGCCGTCAGCGGGAGCACTCATCAAAGGGCGATGTGGAAGGTCGAAGACGAGGACAAGGATCATCCTCTCGTCGCTGACTTCGCGAGCGATCCGCCCTTCCCGAAGGAGAAGATCGCCTATGTGCTGGGCGTTGGCCGTAAGTACCAGTCCTACCTCGACGCCGATCTCCAGGTCCTGCCAGGGGAATGGTTCGTCAAGGACGATGCGTGGCGCCCGCGCGATGCCGTAGACGCCACGCGTGAGTGCCTTGGCTGCCACACTACCGGCTTCGACCCCGAGACGAAGGAATGGGCGGCCCCTGGGGTGACGTGCGAGATGTGTCACGGTCCAGGGTCAGTCCATGCTGCGTCGGCTGATAAGAATGAAACCATCGTCAGGCCGCAGAGCCTCGATCCCGCTCGGCGTGTGATGATATGTGGGCAGTGTCATTCACAGGGGAAGAGCAAGGACGGCGCCTACGCGTTCCCGGCGGGCTACTATCCAGGCGATGACCTCGGACAGTACTTCGTGCTCGACGCGGAGGTGGACCCGGACGCGGTGAACACTCAGTACAACGAGCTAGTGCAAGGCGCTAAGCATCTCGCTGGCGGAACGGTCTGCACTACCTGTCATGAGGCACATGGTTCCGTGGAGGGCCTGCCGCGCCAATTGAGGGCAGCGACGAATGACCTATGCTTGAACACGGAGTGCCATGGCGGCGAGCTCTCCGGCGCGCAGCACGAACCGGCGGCGCTGCAGGCCGTGACGTGCTCTATCTGTCACATGCCGAAGGGAAAGCACTCCTTCGCCGTTCCCGACAAGTGATCAGGCCTCGATCTTCGGGCGCGGCGCGTGAGACACGATGAACATTGAGCATACGTTAATCCAGGCCGCGATTGGCCTCTACGTGGCGGCGCTCGTGCTGTACGTCGCGGGCTTTGCCTTGGGCTCAGATGGCCCGAAGAAGCTGGCGAGCGCGGCCGCGTGGGGTGGCCTCGCCGCGCAGGCGGGGATGCTCGGCATTCGATGGAGCCACGCCGGCCGCGTGCCGCTTGTCAGCATGTACGAGTACCTGAACGCATTCGCCGCGATGGTCATCCTCTGCTATCTCGTCTTCGAGCGGAGACAGAAGGGCTGGGGACAGGGAGCGCAGGCCCTGGGCGCCATCGCGCTTCTGATCGCGCTATGCTTGCTCGGCTATGGTGTCCGACTGCCGGCGTCGATGAAGCAAACCGAGCCCCTTATGCCGGTGCTGAGGAGCTATTGGTTGGTCATTCACGTTTCCATGGCGGTGATCGGCTACGGCGCAGCTGCCCTGGCGAGCGCACTCGCTTGCCTCTTCTTCATCAGGACGAGATGGGGCGCTGAGAGCGAGTGGCTACGCAGTCGGCTTCCCACGCCCTCGATGATCGACCAAGGAGTGTATAAATCGATCCGCTTCGCATTTCCCTTCCTCTCGCTCCTCAACATCACGGGCGCCGTGTGGGCATACTACGCCTGGGGGCGCTACTGGGGGTGGGATCCTAAGGAAACCTGGTCGCTGATTACCTGGTTGGTTTATGTCTTCTACTTCCACGCGCGTCTGCGTGCGGATTGGCGACCTCCGAAGCTGAACGCCGTTGTGTTGATTGGACTGGCCACGATCCTGTTCACTTTCCTGGGGGTCAATCAGCTTGCAGCCTTCTCCGAGAGCCTTCACTCCTATGCATCCGGTGGATAGTGGTTGGACGACGCGGTCGCATTGGACTGGCCCGCTCCGGGCAATGAGCAGCCGATCGATCCATCGAGTGACGTTTGCCGCGCGGCTGGTGACGGCTGTCCTCATCTCGCTCGTGGCGGCGGCGCACGTGTCGGGCGCAATGCCGGAGCCCTCCCGGATGCTGCTGCGAGATGACACAGTTTGCCTGGGCTGCCACGAGGAGTCCGCGCGTGAGAAGGCGGCCCCGTCCGTCGCGACCGATGAACTCCGCAGGTCGGCGCACCGCACGCTCGTCTGCGTTGACTGCCATAGGGACCTGGACCGGGTGCCGCACACGCCCGGGCTGGCGCCGGTTGACTGCGGCCACTGCCACGAACCGCCCCCGCCGGGGAGCATCGAGGATTCGTATGTGAGCCGGCACAGGCGGGAGCAGCGACAGCCGGACGTGGGGATGCCTGGCTGCATTGACTGCCATGGCGGGCACGACACCTTCCCGGTGCTCGACGCGGGGCCGACCGAGGCCGTTCACCTCGTCGATCGGTGCCTTTCCTGCCACACTGACGCCTCCTCGGAGTACATGAATAGCGTGCACGGGAAGGGGCTCCTGGCCGGCGATCGCCATGTCCCCACATGTGCGTCCTGCCATCCCGAACATCTCCACCGGGGGGCTCAGGAGCGCGCGGGGGTCTTCGAGGCGGGGGCCGTCGCGACGTGCGTCTCCTGCCACGACGACCCTGGGCTGCAGGAGCAGTATGCGCTTCCCGGAGACCGCATGAAATCTTACCTCGGAAGCTATCACGGGACGGCCAGATATCTTGGCGACACGCGAACGGCCGACTGTGTGAGCTGTCACGGCTATCATGACGTCCTCCCGTCCAGCGACCCGAACTCGTCCACCCATCCAGACAATCTCGGAGAGACATGCGGGGGATGTCACCCGGGAGTGACTGAGAACGTGGCGAAGGGCCGGGTCCACGTTATGGCGACGAAAGAGAGCGGTACGCTTCTGTACTACATCAACTTCGGCTTCCGCTGGTTCACATTTGCGGTGATCGGTGGGTTGGTGGGGCACATCGGACTTGAGCTCTTTGGGCGGCTGCGAAGACGAAACGGAGATTGACGAATGCGGGCCGAGCATCGCATCGGCGTAGAAGCGACTGAAGATGATCCGCCCCAGGGGCTGGGGCGGTCAGCCCTGCTCAGGGAGGTGGCCGAACAGCTCCGGGATGAGCGCAAGCGGCTCGAACGACAGTCGGACTGGCGCGTAATCGCAAGCGCCGA
>JALGXV010000321.1 GCA_029821885.1 Candidatus Hebobacteria bacterium | reverse complement strand
ACCGGCGCTTTCACAGATGCGGAGTACAGGGTCTCTCCCTCAATCTGAGGCGTTTCATAGGGGCAGAGACCCGAAGCCCCGCTTCCTCGCCCGCAGGTACATGCGATCGACCAGCCTGTCTACCGCAGCCTGGTCGTCGGTCAGCGGCTGCCCCAGGTCTCTGAGGGCCTCCATTGAGGGGTTGCCCTTGTGACCAAGTCCGCTGACAACTCCGATCAGACCCGCATGGCGTGTCTTCAATGCGTTGCTTGCTATCGCGTCTGGCGAAGTACTGCTCCCGCCCGCCAGGATGACTGCACCGTGAGACGCTCGGATCCCGGTGACGGCAATAACGGTGGGGAAGCTGGCCCTAATGGTTGTTGCGACTCTCCGAAGCAGCTCATCATCGCTGGGCTCCCACCAAGCGACGTTGACGGAGAGCACGCCTTGCGGCACCAAACGGTCCCTGACAAGCTGGAAGAACTCCTTCGTGACTAGGTGCGACGGTATATCGCACCCCTGGAAAGCGTCCACAATTACCCAGTCATATCGTTTCCGCGAGGTTGCGAGGAACGTTCTGCCATCGGTCGCGTAGACCCTCAGGTTGGGCTCGTTCATGTCGAAGTACCTTCGGCCCAGATCAACTACCGCTGGGTCTACTTCAACGCCGTCTATCTCGACCGGGCCATAGGCGCTCGAGGCTTGCTTCGCGACTGTCCCTGCTCCGAGGCCGATGATCAGCACGCGGTTGAGCCATTCCCGTGGTGGCAAGGGGCGCATCAGAGGTGCCAGCAGCAGGTAATCGTAGTAGAGACCAGTGCGGAACCTACCCGGGCTGTAGACGGAGGACACGCCCGTATCCACGGTCAGGAGTCTTGTGCCCCCCATCTCCAATACCTGCAGGTAGCCGTACGGCGACTCCAGCTCAGCTAGCCTGCCTTCTCTGGGGAACAGGGACGGCAGCGGAAGTCCCAAGAGCGCACCCGCTCCCAGTAGCGGCACGAAGCGCCTACGACCGAGAAGCGCGAGCGCAGGTGCGATCAGCAGGAAGCCGAAGAGCATTATGGAGCGCCGCACGCCGAAGGCCCCAATCGTGAACAGCGCAGGGAGGAACGTGCCGAGGACACTCCCTAGTGCCGAGACAGCATAGATCCTACCGGCGGCCCTGCCTGTTTCCCTGAGATCCCGAGTGCACAACTTGATCGCATAGGGGCACACACAGCCGAGGAGTGTGATGGGTGCGGACAGCAGAACGAGTGTACCGACCAGACACGCTCCCAGGATGCCTAGCCGTGGCGAGAGTTTCTGTACTGCTCCCAAGACCGGCACGCTCGCCAGGGCGACGGCGAACATGGAGAAGCTGGCGAAGATCAAGATGGCTCCAAGCGCCTTCATGGAAGGCCCTCGGTCCGCGAGCAAGCCTCCCAGGTAGTAGCCAGCGCTCAGGAATACAAGGACCAGACCTATGAGGCTGGTCCAGACAGAGACTGTGCGCCCGAAATAGGGGGCCATGAGCTGTGACGCGGTTATCTCCAGGCCCATGACGGCGACTCCGCTGAAGAACACCGACAGCACCAAGGCCATCTGCCGCCAGCGGCGGGCACCGGACTTCTTGTGGTCACGGCCGGGCCCTCCCGTTGGTTTCTTGGACCTCACGTTGCTGCGCCGAGGCATTGTCAGGACGCCATCCTCACGGGCGCAGTCAGGTGAATCGCCCACCTGGTCCCGAGTCTCCTTGGCCACGGGATCTGTTGGCAGCGCCGACTGCGGGCGTCTTCGACCGCCCCACCCCTGGAGGGAGTCTTTGCAGTCGTCAGTCGAGAAGCCGAGACGCGCCACCAGTCTCTGGCGGAGCACGGGCAGCGATAGCTTGAGCAGGCGGCAGATGGCCGTTCCGCCTCCGGCCTGAACGGCCCTGCCCAGCCGCAGATCATCGAGGTCGCCTCTCCCGCGGGCCAAGCTTCCCCTGTCAGCAGGTGCAGCCGGACCTCGCCGCTCTCTGCCGCCCTTCCCAGGTTGGCGCGTGGCTCCTTCATGTTCGCTCCTCAGCGGTCTCGGTTGCCAACCGGCGTCCCCCGGTCCCGGCGGCCTTGCACCGCCCGGGACCGGAGCCTGTCATCTCTGGTGGCCTTCGTCAGCTGCCGAGGTCAGGGACGCGGCTGGTTCAGCTCGGCCTGAGCCGGAGAGTGCCCCAGCTGTGGCTGTCGATCTGAGCACGTGAGGGGTGATTAGCACCACCACCTCCGATCTCTCCCGGCTGGTCGAGCTGCTGGAGAAAAGGAAACCCAGGAGCGGGAGGTCTTGTAGAAGCGGGACCCCGGCCTTGCTGCGGCGTTCGAGTTCGGCGACCAGGCCGCCGATCACGACGGTTTCGCCGTCCGTCACACGTACTTTGGTCTTCACGGTCCTCCGGTTGACGACGGGCAGGCCGCCAGTTCCTTTGCCGATGACATCGCTCACCTCAGGGGCGATATCGAGGACGATCTGATCTCCTTCTGCCCGGTGGGCCCGGATCTTGAGGGTGATGCCGGATCTGATGGATTCCAGCCGGTAGTACGGGTAGCCGACGGTGCCCCCGAGCAGGAGCGAGAAGTACTCCTCCCTGCCGACGAAGATCTCAGCCTCCTCGCCATCCAGCGCGACGACGCGCGGGTTCGCGCGGATCGTCGCCAGCCCGTCCATGAAGAGGGCCTGGAGGGCGATCAGTAGCTGCTTCATCTGCAAGGAGGTGTAGCCGAGGGTCATCCCCTCGAAGGACACCGTCCGCGTTCCCTCCGGTTCCGCCACCCCAGTCGTCATGCGCCAATCAATGGATAGCTCTTTGCCGGTCGAAGAGTGGATGTCGGTGACCAAGGCTTCGATCATGATCTGGTCCTTCGGCCGGTCAATCTTGGCTAGGTCTGCCTTCACCCGCGCTGAAAGTGGGCTGCTTGGGGTCGCCGCTGCCCACCAGGTAGCAGTCGGGAGCCACTTGCCGGTACACATAGGCGCCCGCCATCAGCACGCGCCGCAGTGCCTCATCGAGCGGTACTCTGTCCAGGTCGACAGAGACGCTGCCGCCCACGCTTACGTCGCAGATAATGGCGACGTTCGCCTGGGAAGCGATGTCCTGCAGAACCGCTCTCAGTTCCGCGTCCTGGAAGACGTTGGTGATGAGCGGCTGCGTCGGCTGGTCCTCCCCCTGGAGCGGCGAACCCAGGATGAGCCACGCCGTCGCCGCGCACAGCAGGGCAGTTCCTCTGATTCCGGTCATCGCATTCATCGCACTGTGAACTCCTTCCGCTCCATCGTTGGTGATTCTGCCCCGTAGTCAACAGCGACCTCCAGGATGTACTTCCCAGCTCCAGCGGCCTCCGCGCTGCGCCCCTCCATGACGATCGTCCCGCCGGGCAGCACTAGCCGGCCCAGCGGCTGCAGGGACGCTTTCTCCAGCTCGCGCTCCGCCGCTTGGTACTCGGTGCCGCCGACCTGCCGTGCGGGAGGCAGGGCCTTCACGAGCAGAGTGCCGGCCTTCGGTCGCAGGTGGACCTCCCCGGTGTTGCGAAGCCTCACGAGCACGACGGCGGCTTCCCCCTCCCTGGCTGGCCCTCGGAGCTCGACGGCCTCGATCTGGGCTTGCGGAGGCGGCGCGGCTCCCACGGTGAGCAAAACCGCCGCCACCCGAGACAGCTCGGCCGGGCCGCCGGCCTGCTCGGCACGCCTGGCGACGAACTCGATGCCACCGTATCCTCCGCCAGTCCGGTCTCGAGGAGCGGCGGCGGAAACGCGAACCTGGTGGGTCTGGCCGGGCCTCAGCTCGAATTCGGCCGGTCGTACGCTGAGCCATGGGGCGCAAGAGCGCGACGCGCCCCCTGTCTCGGCCGCCCTTAGCTCGCCTTGCTCGTCGCAGGCGATATCCACGGGCCCAGCGCGCACCTCCAAGGGATCTTCACCAGTGTTGCGGAGCGCAAGGACCCAGGTGCGGTATGAGCCGGAAGGCAACTGGGCCTCGAGAACCTGTGGCTCCACCGAGAACCCGGCTGACACGGCCTGTGTGGCGCCGGCTACTACCGTCTTCGCCACTGTGAAGGGAACTACGGCAACGGCTGGGGCCGCGCCCCCGTATCTGAAGCTCGCCTCGGCCACGTATTCGCCAGGCGCGAAGGTTCGCCGGATGATGCTAGTGAACTTGACGGTGGCACCGGGCAAGATGCCACCGCGGCCACTTCCCAAGGGCACCTCCCTGACGCGCCTGCCACCCTTCGTTCTTATCACAAGCCGGCCAGTCGCGAAGATGTGGATGTTCCCCTTGTTCTCCAGGGGGGCAGAGACGATAAGCGCGTCCTGGCTTCGGAGCTGGCCCGGCCTTACTTCGATGTCGGCAACGGATGCGCGCTTGTCAAAGGGACCGCCCAGAACGGTGAGAAACACGATCGTGCTCATGCGCCACCGGACCGCGAGCTGCGCCTGCGGCTCACTCAGCGGCCCGGGCGGTGATGGCACTTCATCCTGCTCAAGCTCGCACACGACAGCGGCATAGCGCCCGCCCGCAGGGATCCCTCTAGGCACGGACACCGTGCCAACAATGTCTCTGACTTCCTTAGGCTTGAGTGTGATCTGGGTGGTATCGACCCGGATCCAGCTCTTGCACGAGAACGCGCTCGGCGGCTCCTCGACAGTCTCGTAGAATCCCTCTTCTCTTTCGCGGACCTCTGCGGCCCCGACTGAGAGACGGAGTTCTTTCCCTCCCTCATTCGCTACGGTGCAGGTGAAGCTCGCCTGGGCCCCCGGGTAGGCGCTCACCTCCACGGACGGAGGGGCCCAGAGAAGAGAAGGTTGTCCATGCGCAGTCACAGGGGCCGACAAGAGCAGTGCGGGGCCAAGCCAGAGCGTGAGCGATGCCGTCATCCCGCCGGCCCCTCCGTTGCCCTGCTCCTGCCGAAGCCGCATTCCGGCGTTGCCGAACGCCGAACGGCATGCTGCCATCGCCGCCGTAACCCACCGCCAGACCCTCATCCTAGCTCCTCTGCGCTGCCTGCGCTCATGGACATGGGGAGGAGATACGGTCCCGTATCTCCTCCCCGACCGCGAAGTACACGCGCTAGGCGCTTGCTGCTCCTGCCGTCCTGCTGACCCTCGGCCGGAGAACTGAAGGCGAGACTGAGACAGAACGGCTGTGGGGCCCGCTAGAGGTCCTTGGCGTCCTGCCTCTATCTGCGGGGCACCCTACTGTCACTCTAGTCCACTTCCAGGTGGAGTGTTGGGCGGCGGGTAGTCCGCCATGAAGTCGCCGGTCTCCGGGTCTACCCACAACTTCTGTTCAGCGAGAATGTACTCCAGGCCTAGCGAGCCCTGGTACTTGCAGGCGCTGGCAGACGCATCCGGTGTCGCCCGGTACCAGAGAGCGAAACGTCTGAAGTTGCGCTCCTCATCTTCCGGGATCGTCGGCAACACCCCGGGTCCGCTCGCAAACGGGCTCGATAGGAGAGTGGACGGCGGCGCGGTGTCCGCGTCGAACCACTGCCACGGCTCCGGAGGCGCGGGTACCCAGCTCCCGGCTCCGTCAGATACCATCTGGGTGAACGCGAACATGGTGGGGATCACGTCCCCTTCGTCGTTCGTCATCGAGCTGATGTGGGTGACGTGAATGTTGACGTTGCCGTTGCTGACGATGATGTACTCCGCGTCCCACATGGCATAGTCGCCGGGCTTGAGGATGCGCCACCACGCCTGGCCGCCTCTCTGGACCCAGCCCATCCACTGCGCCATTGAAGCCCAGAGGCTGTTGCCGTTCCACACGTTCGCGTTGCAGTACTGAGGGTTGCGCTGCCCCTGCCGCCACGCGCGCGCCAAGGTTGCCGGGTCCCCGATTGTCCCATCCTCATTGACGTCGTACACGGTGGTCTGCTCAAAACCACCGTCGTAAGTAGTCAGATCAATGTCAGTGAAGCCCCAAGCAGGAACGGACATCACTGTCAGCAGCATCGCCGCTAGAACGACATGCGAGGCTTTCATCGCCTCCTCCAATCTGCTCCGGATTGCTTGCCCCACTGCCGGAGGTCAGTTGAATCGCGCACAGCCGGGCCCCTGTCTCGGGGCAGACAGGAGCGCCGTCGTCGTCGCTTCTCCCAGGCATCACCTCCTTTCTCTATCGGTGAGGAAGGGCCGTCGGCCACCGTCGCCAGTCAAGGCCCGTGTGCCTCGGCCGCTCGCTACCCCTATCGTCGTTGGTGGCGCGCGTTTTCTTGGTCCGGCCGGCAAAGAAGTCGGGGGCAGGGATTCATGGGGCACGGAGCACAGGGACTGAAACTCGCCTCCACCCCACAGGTCATGTGCGCCTCCAAATCCCTATCAGGCCATTCCTGGGCGATTTCCTCAGCCGGCTCCTGGACGACTTGGC
>JALGXV010000320.1 GCA_029821885.1 Candidatus Hebobacteria bacterium | reverse complement strand
CGAACTGCTCATGTTGTCCTTCGGTCGAGCGGCGCCTCCGGGCCTTCGCCGTCCGCGCCAGAGCCCAGACGCATCGCGTGCAGTCGAGATCGCTGCCTCTCCCCGGGCTCGCGGCGCTCGCGCCGATGGCGAGGGGGCCGGTCCGAAGACATGTCCGTTCTCTCGACGCCAGACCGCCGGATGTCACAACTTCTAGGATCATGGCTATGATCGCGGACAGCGGACTCCCCGGCAGGAAGCTCCACCTTACCATCGCCTTCCTCGTGCTAGTCTTCGTCGGCCTCGCCATCCTCCGATGGCCCGTCCATCCACCGGTCGGCACCGACTGCGACGAACACCTGATCGTGGCCCGGACCTTCGTCAGAACGGGACACTTCTCCGTCGCCGACGTTCACTCGACCAAGTACCCGCCTCTCCTCTCCTCCCTCGCCATTCTCCTCGGGTTCACCGGACTCGATGTGCAGATGTCGCTCCTCGCGGTCAACTACCTGCTCGTGCTGGCCGCCGCGCTGTTGATGTACTCTCTCCTTCTCAGGCAGGTGAAGATCGGCGCCCTCGCGGTGCTGCCGATCTTGTATCTGATGTCGAACCCCATCCTCTGGGTCTCGGCCAGCACCATCATCGCCGATTCCTTTCTCTTCCTGTTTGTGACCGGGGCGCTGGTGCTCGCCCTGACGACCGAGGAGTGGACCCCCCGGAGGACGCTCTTCGCGGCCGTGCTCGCGCTCCTCGCGACCATGTCGAGAAGCATCGGCCTCGTCGCCATCGTCCCCCTTGCCGCCGCCATGGTGTCGGACCACCGTCGGCGGGGCGATCCGTTCCCCTCTGGGAAGCTGGCGCTGCTCGTCGGCCTGCCACTGTGCACCTTGCTCCTCCACATGGCCTATCAGGCGAGGTTCGGCCCCCATGTCACCGGCTACCTCGAGACCTTCCGGCTGCTGGACCCCTTCGACGCGAGCAAGGGAGTCATGACCGTGCCGACCTTCCTGGGAAGGACGCTCCGCGGCTGCTTCGATTCCATTCGCGACCTTCGCAATCTCATGGTCTTCCCCACCTGCGCCGGCCTGGTCTCCTATGGCGTCGCCCTGGCTCTGCTGATCGTCGCCCTGGGCAAGGACAAGAAGAGAATCGTGGTGGTGTCTTCGTTCGTCCTGGCCTACATGGCGATATCGTGCCTGTGGCCATACAAGGGGGCGCGCTTCGTGCTGCCACTGCTGACCGTCGCCACGCTGGGCGTCGGCCGCGGCCTGGAGCTGAGTCTCCACAGCCGCAATCGCCTCGTCGGGGGCGTCTTCCTGCTCCTCCTCCTCGCCCACCTGGCGGCCAATGGGGTGACCCTGCGCACGGAAGCAGGAGTGGAGAGGCAGTCGAGGTCCTTCATGAATGTGCAGATCGGGCTCATGATCGACTGGTGCAAGGCGAACATACCGGACGACGAAACGATCGCGTCCTTCGATTACAGAGTGCTCATCTTCCGGCTCGACCGGCCCGTGGTGCCGCTGGGTTACGACTCCAGGCCAGCAGTTCACATCACAGAGATGAGGGAGCACGATGTCGAGTGGCTCGTCGTGTGTCGGCACATATTCCCCCCGCGGGCGACCTATGCCGACAGCATCCTTCAGGTGTTGGGGGAGAGGGCGACCATGACCTATCGCAATGACACCGCCGAAGTCTACCGGGTCGACCTGCGGCCGCGTGCTTCCGCCGCGGACCCGTGGACGCCGCCTCCGGCCCCATGAGCGCGGGGCGGCATCGCGATTCCCCTGCGAGGTCGATACGGGCCTGCGAGTGCGTGTCGGGCCGGCCCCGGGAGAGCGAGAGGAGCAGCCGATCATGAAGCTATCGGTAGTGGTGCCTGTCTACAACGAGCAAGCGACCCTATGCGAGCTGCTGCGCCGGGTGCAGCGCGTCTCGCTGCCAGGCCTCGAGAAGGAACTGATCGTGGTGGACGATGGCTCGGAGGATGGGACGCGCAGCATCTTGCAGGCGATCGTCACCGCCCAGCGCGACGGCCTGAAGGAGTACGATCCCGGCGAGGGCGAGGACGCCGTGCCCATCGCCAATGTGAAGGCCTGCTTCCAGGAGCGGAACCAGGGCAAGGGCGCGGCCCTGCGGCGCGGGTTCAAGGAAGCGACGGGTGACATCATCCTCATCCAAGACGCGGACCTCGAGTACGATCCCGAGCAGTATCCGGCACTGTTGGATCCCATCCTGAGAGGGGTCGCCGATGTCGTCTACGGCTCCCGTTTCATGGGCGGGCCCCACCGCGTCCTCTACTTCTGGCACGCCGTGGGCAACCACCTCCTCACCACGCTCTCCAACATGCTCACCAATCTCAACCTCACCGACATGGAGACCTGCTACAAGGCCTTCCGCCGGGAGATCCTCGAGCGGATCGAGCTGCGGCAGGACCGGTTCGGCTTCGAGCCGGAGGTGACGGCCAAGGTGTCGAAGCTGAAGTGCCGCATGTACGAGGTGCCGATCAGCTACTACGGGCGCACCTACGCGGAGGGCAAGAAGATCCGCGGGTGGGACGGCCTCAACGCCCTCTGGTGCATCTTCCGCTACTCGCTCCTGCCGTGAAGGCCGTCGCGCCTCTAGCTGCCCGGGCCGAGGGCAGTGGGGAAGCCGCGGGGCCACAGAGGCCTCCTTAGCAGGAGGGCGGCCAAGGGCGGCGAAAGCGGGGGGCGAGGGGATTCCGAGCTATCCACTGCTACCCCGATACTGCTTCGCCAGGTGAGGGAGGTCGTGCTATGCGGATTCCACTGGTCGTCTTGCTTCTCGTCGCCCTCTCTGTTGTGTCGAGCTCTGCGTTCTGTGAGGAGCCGTCCCCGAACTCGGGCGCGTCGGACGCAGCGGAGCAGCAGTCGGCTGCGCCGCCAGTCACCATCATCGCGCCCGAGGATGGCTGCACGGCGTGCGTGGGTGACACGCTCCAGGTGATGCTGGTCGTCGCCGAGGACCTGGACGTGTCGGCGGTTGCGGTCCTGTGCGACTCCCTTGGGATCGGGATGTTGCGAGAGCCGCCTATGTGTTGGAGTGGGATACGAGCGACATGCAACCTGGGGAGCACGTGCTGAGGGCCGCCGTCTACCTGAAGTCCGGCGAGAAGGTGGGGGCGGAGCCTGTCGTGATCGCTTTTACCGAGCGTCCGGGCAGCGCGCTCCTGCCGAGCGCGGAGCCCGAGCGGCCGCCCGCAGTGATCAAGGAAGGGACTCCGGTCCTCCTCCTGACTCAGGAGGTGCTGCGTTCCGGGCATACCAAGGAAGGGAGCGCCATTCGCTTCAAGGTCGCCCGCGATGTCACAGGGCCCGGCGGTGTGGTTCTGATTGCCTATGGTGACTTCGCACACGGAACAGTCACGCGGTCTCGCAGGCGAGGAGCCTTCGGGAAGGCGGGACAGCTCGAGTTCTCCGTAAACTCGGTAACTGCTGCGGATGGCTCTACCGTGCCACTGCGCGCATCCGAGGAGAT
>JALGXV010000319.1 GCA_029821885.1 Candidatus Hebobacteria bacterium | reverse complement strand
CTCATGTACACGGCCGAACGAAGCCTCAAAGACCTCGGCGACAAGGTGCCGGAAGATAAGAAACAGGCTGCTGAGCAAGCAATCAAGGAGGTTCGCGAGGCGCTCGAGGGCGAGGATGCAGCTCGCATTCGGGCCGCCGCCGATCGCCTGCAGCAGACCTTCTCAGAGGTCTCTCAGGCCGCCTATCAGCAGGCTGCTGCGGGCCAGGAGGCCGCTGGCGCCCCGTCCGGGGAGGCCGGCGCGGCCGAGGAGAGGAGACCCGAGGGGGGCGATGAGGGCGTCATAGACGCTGAGTTCCGAGGGAGCGACTAGATGGCCCAGTCCAGGCCGAAGGAGTAGCGCGGTGACACTTGGCGACTGGGGTGTTCTCGGAGATATCGCGCGCATCCGAAGAGATCTGGATAGGTTCTCTGAGGAGGTCCGCGCTGGCCGCCATCTGCCCGACCAAGGGCAGCCATGGGCCCCGCTCGTCGATATCTATGAAGAAGCTGACGCGCTCATTCTGGTCGTCGATCTGCCGGGGATCGAGCGAGATGAGATCGACCTCAGGATTCATAACGACAGCCTGACGCTGGAGGGCAAGCGGAATCCTGCCGACGGCGATGAGGGTATTCGCCTGGAGCGGCCGATGGGGCGCTTCTGGCGTTCCTTCCGGATAGGGGTGCCGATCGATCCGGCGGGTGCGCAGGCCACCTACCGAAACGGCGTCCTGCGTGTCCGTCTTCCGCGAGCTGCTCCCCAGGGGCCGACGCGCGTGAGCGTGGACGTGAAGTGAGGCCGAGCTAGATGGCTGCCGCTGGCTCCAGGGACTACTACGAGATACTGGGCGTCAGCCGGGACGCCGACGAGAAGGCGATCAAGAGTGCCTTCCGTCGGCTGGCGCGCAAACACCACCCCGATGTGAACCCCGGCGACAAGGAGGCCGAGCAGAAGTTCAAGGAGATCAGCGAGGCCTACGAGGTCTTGCGCGATCCCAAGAAGCGAGCGCAGTACGACCGCTTCGGCCACCTTGGCGATGCCTGGCGCCAAGCGGCCGCCGGATCTCCCGGCGGCTGGGCGGGGCGCGCCACCACCGGCCCCGATTTCGATTTCAGCAGCTTTGGTGGGAACCTGGATGACATACTCCAGGACCTGCTCGGCGGCCGCGGAGAGCCGTCTTCGCGGGGCCGCCCGCGTCGCGGGCAGGACGTGCGGGCGGAGATTCAGCTGACACTGGAAGAAGCCTTCCGGGGGACGGCTCGCGATATCGCTCTGCCGATCCCGCAGACCTGCTCGACCTGTGGCGGCGCAGGCATCTTTGGGCAGGGGTCAGTCTGCACAACCTGCAGGGGAAGCGGCCGGGTCGAGCAGACGAAGAGGCTGCAGGTGAAGATCCCGCCGGGCGTCCGCACGGGCTCTCGAGTCCGGGTCGCCGGCCAGGGGGCGCCTGGGCCCTCGGGGCAGCAAGGGGATCTTTACTTGATTCCGAAGGTCGCGCCCCATCCCCTTTTCAAGCGGCAGGGAGACAATCTGCACATAGAGGTGCCGGTCACGTTCCCGGAGGCGGCCCTCGGGGCTGAGATCGAAGTGCCCACTCTCAACGGCCGCGTCACAATGAAGCTGCCTGCCGGCTCATCATCGGGGCAGAGGCTGCGCCTGGCGGGGCGCGGGATGCCCCGTATGAAAGGCGGCGGAAACGGTGACTTGTATGTGCGGGTCCGTGTCATCGTACCGAAGGGCCTATCCGGGGAGGAGAAGGACTTGATCAGACGTCTGAACGAGCTGCGGCGGGATAACCCGCGCGCCGACCTTCGCGCCTGATGGTTGGGTGAGGGGAGGGAGGCGATTCATATGAGACGAGATAGCTCTGAGCCACTATACGTGATAAGCGTTGCTGCGAAGCTCGTGGATATGCATCCACAAACGCTGCGCATGTACGAACGCTTGGGGCTCCTGAAGCCCGCGCGCACGGATAACAACATTCGCCTCTACTCAGATGAGGACATAGACCGCTTGCGCCAGGTCCAGCGCTTGACGAGCCTCGGGCTCAATCTCGCTGGTGTCGAGATGGTGCTCGACCTGCTGAAGAGGATGGAGGTCATGCGCCGCGATCTCGAGGAGGAGATAGCGCGGGGCAGGGAGGAGATGGAGCGAGAGATACGGCGCCTTCGCCGCTAGGCCGCGACGGCAAAACGGCAGCGGGGACGGCCGCCGTTGGGCTGGTCGTGTTCGCGCAAGCCAATACGGGCCCGACGTGCTGGAGCCAATAGACCATGGACATAAGCAAGTTCACTGATAGAGCAAAGCAGGTGCTCATGGCGAGCCAGGAGATCATGCGCCGCCATCAGCATTCTCAGGTTGATGTAGAGCACCTGCTCCTCGCGCTGCTTGAGTCGAGCGATGGCCTGGCAGGCGAGATCATCACGAAGGCTGGTGGCGACGCGGCCGGGGTGAAGCGCGACGTCGAGTCTGCGCTTGCGCGAGGCCCCAAAGTCGAGGTGTCCGGCGGCGGGACCGGGCAGATCTATGCCACTCCAGCGCTGTTGGAGATCCTTGAGCAGACGGCCTGGGAGCATGCGCAGCGAATGCAGGACAGCCTGATCGCCATTGAGCACCTGCTGCTGGCGATCGTGACCCAGGGCAGGTCAGAAGGCGCGCGCATACTGCGGTCAAATGGTGTCGCGATAGATGGGCTTCAGCGAGCTGTGGGCGAGGTGAGGGGCGGCCAGCGTGTGACGGACGAGGCCGCGGAGGCGCGCTATCAGGCGCTGGAGCGGTTCAGCCGGGATCTGACCGAGCTGGCCCGCCAGGGGAAGCTCGACCCGGTGATCGGGCGCGACGCCGAGATCCAGCGCGTCATCCAGATCCTGAGCCGACGAACGAAGAACAATCCAGTGCTCATCGGCGACCCCGGGGTTGGGAAGACGGCTGTCGTCGAGGGCCTGGCCCAGAAGATCACGTCGAGCGAGATTCCGCGGACGCTGAAGGACAAGCGCGTGCTGGCGCTTGACCTCGGCGCGATGGTTGCCGGCTCGAAGTTCCGGGGCGAGTTCGAGGAGCGCCTGAAGGCCGTGATGGATGAGATCCGCAAGGCTGAGGGCAAGATAATGGTCTTCATCGATGAGCTCCATACCGTGGTGGGCGCCGGCGCGGCGGAGGGCGCCATCGATGCCTCGAACATGTTGAAGCCGGCGCTGGCGAGGGGGGAGTTGCAGGCCATCGGTGCCACCACGCTCGACGAGTACCGGAAGCACATCGAGAAGGACGCGGCGCTGGAGCGCCGCTTCGCTCCTGTATATGTTGAAGAGCCGAGCGTCGAAGACACCATCGCCATCTTGAAGGGGCTTCGAGAGCGCTACGAGGAGCACCACAGCGTCTCCTATGACGAAGAGGCCCTAGAGGCGGCGGCCCGGCTATCGGCGCGCTACATCACGGATCGCTTCCTGCCGGATAAGGCGATCGACCTGGTCGACGAAGCCGGGTCGAAGAAGCACCTCGAGGCC
>JALGXV010000067.1 GCA_029821885.1 Candidatus Hebobacteria bacterium | reverse complement strand
GGCGGTGACGCTCGCCACCACGGGGCAGGTCGACGCCGGCATCACCTACCTCACGTGCCCGCTCGAGACCAACCCTGAGAAGGCCGACGCATCGGGGGTGCGGATTGTGGAGAGGGTGCCCCGCGACGCCTATCCGCCGGTGCGGTTGCAGGTGGCGATGCTGAACGAGACCCAGCAGACCGCGTACGGCCAGCGCTACATCGATTTCCTGGTGTCCCCGGAGGGCCAGCAGGCGGTGGCCACCAGCGGCATCCTTCCGGTCGAGGTGATCCAATGAGCGAAGACACTGGCAGGAAAGGCGGCCCGAATACCGTCTTCATCGCCGTGGTCGTAGTACTCGTGGCAATACTCGCCGTGCAGGCATTCCTGCTGCTCCGCCCCAAGCCGCCGGCCCGTCCGGCTGAGGCGCGGGCAGCCGTCGCTGCCGGCGCCAGCCAGCGGATCGAGACCGTCGGCGACGATGTGGCGCCGATCAGAATCGACTTCTACGCGCCGCTGACGCTCGAATGGCACCAGAGGACCATCGGCCTGCTGCGGGACTACAACGACGAGCATCCGGGGCGAATCTTCGTGCGCCTCATGCCCATGGGCAATGCTGAGTGCGACGCAGAGATCAACGCCAAGGGCATCACTTGTGCTGTCATCTTCATCAACGGCGAGAACGAGTTCACCCTCCCCGACGGCCGCACCGTGGAGCTCTACCAGCGGCCAAACCAGGCCACCTCCCAGATGCCGTAGCCAATCACCTCCTCCCACACATCCATGCGGCTGCGACACTGACTGCGGGCCTCCCCGGTGCCTTGCTGGCAGTCCGGCCTTCCTGATCCACTAGGAACGCGGCCCAGCTCCGACGAACTCCAATGGTAGCATACCTGCGGGTCCAGGCGCATAGGCGCATAGTGGATTGGTTCGACTGCAACTGCGGATTCGGCGTTCCGGCCAAGCCCCTGGGCGGCGTGCTGCGCTCTGCCGCCGACCTCATCGGAGAATTGGAGTTCTGCGGCGTCGGCGAGGCCATTGTCTACCATGTGGCGATGGAGGCCGAGTCCGCACAGGTGGGCAATCGACTCGTCTGCGAGGAGACCGCGGATGAGCCCCGACTACACCCGACCTGGGCCGTTCTGCCGCCACAGACAGAGGAGCTTGGGAACGTCCACGAGTTCCTCGCAGCCATGCGCGAGCATGACATCAAGGTGCTGCGGGCCTACCCGGAGGAGCACCGCTACCGCTTGGACGCGCTGACGTTCGGCCCCCTGTTGGAGGAACTTGTCCCGCGGCGCATCCCCCTGATGATAGGGCCGCACTGGCAGGTCATCGCGGACCTGCTGGCTGACTTCCAGGAGCTCACGCTCATCATCCGCAACCACGGTAACTGGGGAGATGACCGCTACTTCCGTCCGCTGATCGAGCGATACCCGAGGGTGCATCTCGACACCTCCGACTACCAGCAGGCAGAGGGGATCTCGGAGTTCGTCCGCAGATATGGCCCGGACCGATTGCTCTATGGGAGCGGAGCGCCGACCCTTCAGATGGGAGCTGCCCTTCTTTCTCTGGCCGGAGCGGATGTGCCGACCGAGGCCAGGGAGGCCACTGCGGGAGGCAACCTGCGGCGCCTCCTGGCTGAGGTGCAGCTATGAGGAATGACTCGAAGATTGCGGGGGAGTTCCTCGCCCGCGGCCGATCCGAAGCCTGCCCGGTCATAGACATGCACGGACACTATGGGCCCTACCGTGCCATCTACTTCCCGAAGCCGTGGGCCGACGGCATGCTGGAGACGATGGATCGCTGTGGGGTCGTCTGCATCGTGTGCAGCTCTCACGCGTCTCTCGTGGACCCGGCGCGCGGGAACCGGGAGATGGCAGAGGTGGTGAGCGCCCACCCGGGACGGTTCTACGCCTACTGCGCCATCAACCCGAACTACCCCAACGTGGCAGAGGAGGAGATACGGCGGTTCGGCGAGGACGGCGGCTTCGTCGGGTTCAAGTTCCACCCGAGCGGGCATTCATACCCGATCACGGGCAGGAACTATGTCCCGGCCCTGGAGTACGCCAATGAAAACAGTCTGCTCCTGCTCTCGCACACCTGGGGCGAGAGCCAGTACGACGGCCCCGGTCTCTTCGGAGAGCTGGCGCCCAAGTACCCGGATGTGACCTTCCTGATGGGACACGCTGGATATGGGGAGTGGGACTCGGCGCTTGCCGTCGCGCGCGACCACCCGAATGTCTACCTGGAGCTCACCGCGGCCCATAGGGTATCTGGTATCATAACGAGGATGGTCGAGGAGGTCGGTTCGCATAAGGTGGTCTTTGGCACCGACCTACCCTGGTTCGACCCGCTGTATGGTATTGGAGCGGTCTGCTTCTCTCGCATCAGCGATCAGGACCGACACAACATTCTGCACTTGAATGCCGAGCGGCTGCTGGCGCCCTTCCGTGAGCCAGCGCAGGACGGAGGCCGCCACAGCTAGGCGAGAGGCCCTCCGACGAGTAGTCGCACGCGTGGACATGTAGCAACGTGCTCGAACCTCGGCTGTTGAGAAGACTAGACTGGTCGCTGCTCGCCGCCGTGCTGGCGCTCTGCCTGTATGGCCTAGTCATGATCTACTCGGCGACTCGCTCACCCGAGGCCGCGGGTCTTGCGCCGCCGAGCTCTTTCGCGCTGAAGCAATCCATCTGGCTCTTGCTGGCTCTCGCGGTCTTCCTGGTGACGGTTCTGGTCGACTACGAGAGGATCGCGCGGTGGCATGTTCCACTCTACGCAGGAGCTCTTGTCCTGCTGATCGCCGTGCTGTTCGTGGGGCGAGCCCCCTCGGGAGCGGCCAGCTGGATCGCGGTGGGCGGCTTTCGGCTGCAGCCGTCCGAGTTTGCGAAGATAGCCGTCATCTTGTCCTTGGCCGCCTTCCTGGGTCCCCGCGTGGACCAGATCCAGAGCCTGCGCGTGGTGCTGCTATCGCTGCTGATTCCGGCGGCCCCGGTTCTGCTCGTGGTGGTCCAGCCCGACTTCGGCACTGCGCTGGTCATGGTCGCCATTTGGTTCGGCGCACTCTATCTGGCTGGCGCAAGAGCGGCCCACCTTGGGATCGTTCTCGCCAGCGGGCTGGCGCTGTTCGCTCTCATGTGGAATCTGGACCGGCCCCCGCTCGATCGAGCCGTGCCCGGGCCGATTGCAGGCATCATATCCAAGGCCGCGCTCAAGGACTACCAGAAGAGGCGGCTGACCATCTTCCTCAACCCCCAGAGCGATCCGCTCGGCGCCGGGTATCATGTCATCCAGTCGCGGGTAGCTATCGGCTCAGGTCAACTCACAGGACGGGGCCTTTTCCGGGGCACACAGAGCCGCCTGCGCTTCATACCCGAGCGCCACACGGACTTCATCTTCTCGGTCGTCGGGGAGGAGCTTGGGCTGCTCGGGGCGGCGAGCATGCTCGTGCTCTACTTGTTCCTCTTCTGGCGAGGCCTGCGAGTGGCCATCCGTGCCCGTGACTCCCTTGGCTCTCTGTTGGCCGCGGGGGCAATTTCCATGCTGATCTTCCACTGCATCGTCAACATCGGCATGAGCGTCAACATCATGCCCATCACAGGGCTTCCGCTGCCGTTCGTCAGCTATGGCGGCAGCAATCTGGTGGTGAGCTTCATCGCGTTCGGCCTCCTGCAAAACGTCCACATACGGCGCGACAGGATGCTCTTCTGACCCAATACCTCGGGGAGGTGTGTGATCGATGGCATCTCACAGTGACGTAGAGGGTGAAGGCTTTCAGGTCCTCGGCGACGAGGCGGGGGAGAAGGAGGCCGAAGAGGGACGATCCGCCGAGCCGGCAGACGAGGGACGAGTCCCGCCCAAAGGCCAGGATGTCGCCGGTGAGGGCTTCGAGGTGCTCGACCATGAAGAGCCCGAGCCGTCGGCGCCGGAAGAGAGCGCCGAGCAGACCGGGCACGACGGCGGGAAGGGCGCTGACAGCGCCCTGGGTGGGGAGCCAGAGCAGGCCGCACCCATCGACGTGTACTCGGTCCTGAGGCTGTCCGTCGCACAGCTTGCGGGGGTCGCCTGGCAGATGATGGGCCTGCAGCCGGATCCCTTCACCAATCAGGTCCGCAAGGATATGGCCCAGGCCCGCGTCGCCATCGACGCGGCGGCGGCTCTCGTCGAGCATCTGAAGCCGCACCTCCAGGGGCGGGAGTCCCGCGACTACGACACCCTCCTCACGGACCTCCAACTCAACTTCGTGAGCCATTTCCAGGAGAAACCCGAGGCGGAGTAGGGGCAGCCAGCCTTTGCAGAGGCATCCGTGAAGGCACCTCCGGGCTGCGCGGCTATGCGGCCCGCCTCCGCCGAGCGGGGCCTACCGGACTTGGCGCAGCTCGGGGCCGGCCCGTTCGTGTTGCGCGAGCATCGGCGTTCTGAAAGTATTCGCAGGCCCTTCTCACTACCTTCACACGCCGTCTGCATACTGCGCGTGAGCTTGCTGATCCGGTGCTAGGAGGAAGCTGTGCGCATCCATGCCCCCATTGTTCTCGCTGTGTCTCTCCTCATCGGCATACTCCCTGTCCAGCCGGCCGACGCGGCGGAGACATTGACAGTGTTCGCGGCGGCCTCGCTGACTGAGTTCCTGGGGGAAGCGGAGCCCGTCTTCGAGAAGAAGCACCCCGGCACGCAGGTTCGCCTGAACCTCGCCGCCAGCTCGCGCCTCCGGATCCAGATCGAGTACGGCGGGCCGGCCGACGTATTCTTATCCGCCAACACGAAGAACATGGGGCCTCTTGTCAAGGCGAAGCTGGCTGAGAAGCCGAGCGTATTCGCTCATAACAGGCTCATTATCGCGGTGCCGAAGAGGAATCTTGCGCGCATCAGGGCGGCCGCCGATCTCGCCCGGCGGGGTGTGAAGCTCGTAATCGCCGCGGAACAGACGCCGATAGGGACCTACACGCGGGAGGTAATCGGCAAGATGGACGCGTGCGGCGATTACGGTGAGGACTTCGCGGCCCGCGTCATGGCAAACGTCCGCTCCCACGAGCCCACCGTGAAGGCCGTCGTCGCAAGAGTGTATCTGGGCGAGGCCGATGCCGGGATCTGCTACGCATCCGACATCACGCCAGCCATTCGAGAGAACGTCTTCTCCATCGACATACCGGATGCGGTCAACGTAGTCGCCGCCTACCCGCTTGCTGTGATCTCCAGGACCCGGCACAGAGCGCTGGCCGACACGTTCGTTGATTTCGTGCTGTCGCCGGAAGGCCAGCGTCTTCTCGTCAAGCACGGCTTCCTGAACGCCAGGCCTACCGAAACAGCACGGCCATGAGATCATCATTGAAACGCGAGGCCCTCGACATATGAAACCAAAGCGCAACGTCTTCCTGATGCTGCTCTCGCTGCCGGCGCTGGCGCTGATCGTGCTGCCGATCGTCGGCCTCTTCTGGCGTGCTCAGTTGGGCCGGTTTGGCTCGTACGTGTGCTGCAAACCTGTGGCAGAGGCACTCGCTTTGAGCCTCACGACTTCCGGGGTAACCGCCATCCTGATTCTGCTGGTCGGGACGCCACTGGCCTACTGGCTCGCCTTCGCGGATTTCAGGGGGAAACGCATCGTCGACACACTGGTGGACCTGCCCGTCATACTGCCACCGGTCGTCGCTGGCATGGCACTGCTCATGACCTTCGGTGGGTTCGGGCTGCTCGGCAGATACCTGAACCTGGCCGGGATCAGCATACCCTTGACCACGACCGCCGTCGTTCTCGCCCAGGCCTTCGTCGCGGGACCCTTCTACATTCGCCAAGCGCGGGTTGGCTTTGAGAGCGTGCCGAGGCAGCTCATTATGGCATCGATGACAATGGGTGCATCTCCCCTGCGGACCTTCTTTCGGGTCACGGCGCCGGTGGCCTC
This sequence comes from Candidatus Hebobacteria bacterium, assembly GCA_029821885.1. Classification (GTDB taxonomy): domain Bacteria; phylum Armatimonadota; class Hebobacteria; order Hebobacterales; family Hebobacteraceae; genus Hebobacterum. The sequence continues at coordinate 8,459 of JALGXV010000067.1, read as the reverse complement.
GCACGCCATACTCGCCGGTCTGGTCATGGCCTGGGCCCGGGCGGTAGGCGAGTTCGGAGCGACGCTCATGTTCGCGGGCAACATGCCGGGGGTCACACAGACGATGCCACTCGCCATCTACTCGGCCCTCGAGTCCGACCCGAACGTCGCCATCGTCCTCTCGGTCACGCTCGTCGCCACATCGTTCCTGGTGATCATTGTGACCAAATCGCTGCTAGGTACGGGCCGGGCGAGGGAACGAACTCTGTCCATGCCGGCACTCTCTCGCAACGGTGGCGGCATCGCGGCCTAGCCCTCCGGCAAGTCTCCCAGGCTTCGTCGTATCCCCCGCAGCAGACGCGCATCCAGAGGCCCGCGCTCGGTGAAGACTGCTGCGAACCAGCCCAGAGGTGTTGCATCGAAGGCGACGTTCATCACCCTCACTCCGCGCACTCGCGCCAGCTTCGCCGGATCCTGCGGCGTGAGGGCGATCGGCCAGCCGCGAGGGCAGACCTTGTGGGTCTGGGCGACCGCGTAGCACCGGACACCAGACTCGCGCGCCGCGACCGCTGCCAGTCTCGTGCCGGCCTTGTTGACCAGCTCGTCCTCGCCGCTTATTGCGTCGGCTCCCACGAGCACAGCATCACACCTGGGCACGAACAGCCCGATCTGCGCGTCGCTGATCAATGTCACGCGCACGCCAGCCGAAGCTAGCTCACGTGCCAACGACACCCCTTCCCGGCCGGGACGAGACTCGGTCACGACCACCTCCCTCCCCGGCTGCCACCATCGGAGCAGCGCCTGCCGGCAGACGCTGCTGGCGCTGTGGGTGAGCACCCGCCGGGACCGTTCGAGCGCGGCCGCCGCGTGCTCGGCCGCCCTCTCGGCGGCCGCCCTCATCTCGGCGGCGAGCCGGCGCGCCGGGGCGCGGCGGTTGAGCAGCCGAGCGGCGAGGTGAGGGAAGACGCCCATCGAGGGCCGCAGAGAGGCGAAGGCGAGCAGGGCGCGGCGCCGGTCCTCAGGCCGGACGCGGTCGAGCCATCGCAGGCCGGCGAGCGCCAGCTCTGTGGCGTCACGCTCTGTGTCAGTTGCTATCTCTCCGAACGCCCGCCACAAACCGTCGGACCCCCATGGCGGCCACACCCGCGCGAGACCCTGCGCGAGCCCGGGCACGGTCTCGCGGCGGCCCAGGTCCTCGGGACGCACCCATTCCCAGCCCTGGGACTCCCAGTCAGTCGCTGTCCGAGCACCGGCCTTGAGGCGCAGCAGGAAGGTGTATATGCGCCACGTGGTCGCGACCTCCCTATCGTGTACCTGCATGGGAGCACCGATTCCGCGGAGCGACAGCTGTTCGGCATCGACGCCGACCTCCTCCTCCACCTCCACCAGCGCCTGCTCCAGAGGCAGGCGCTCGAGGTATCCGCTCACTCCGGCCCAGCGGCCGGGGTAGGTGCCCACGCCCTCGCTGCGCTTCAGCAGCAGGACTCGTCCACGCCGATAGAGGAACGCCGTCACGACGGCTGTTGAGTTGAGTGAAGTGGTTCGCATGGCCGCGGGCTATGTTACCGCCAGCGCGCCAGGACCGCAACCGGCAGCCGCCGAAGTCCACGTGATCAGAGACGGCACGGATACGCGCGAGCTGGTATCGCCCGTATTCTGAGCCGATGCCAGCTCGAAGGAGAGGTCCATGCCCGGCAACAAGGTAGTGCTGGCGACGACGCAGTGGGGATACCACGAGGCCCCGGCTGAGACGAACCCATATGCTGACGTCTTCTCGCTCGATGCGGCCCGACAGTGGTCCCGGAAGCAGATAGAGGGCGCCCTGGAACTGGTCGGGCGGGTGGGTGAGGGGAATGCCGACCTGGTGGTCATGGGCGAGGACGTTGCGGGCCTCGGCTATCCGCTCACCTACCTCGACGACCCATCGATCTTCCGGACACTCGCCGGGGAGACGGCCGCACTGGCGCTGGAGGCCGTGGGTGAAGTAGCCAAGAAGCACTCCATGCACGTCGTGGCATGCTTCTTCGAGCCGGACGGCGAGCACATCTACAACACGGCAGCGTTGGTCGGACGCGACGGCCGGCTGCTCGGCCGCTATCACAAGGTGCACTTGCCGGTCTACGAGACCTGGTTCGTCACGCCGGGAGACTCCTTCCCCGCCTTCGAAACGGACATCGGAGTGATGGCCATGCTGATCTGCTACGATGACATGTGGTGTGAGTCCAGCGCCGCCTGTGCACTGAGCGGGGCCCGCATCATCTGCCACCCGAGCGCCTATAGCCCGCCTGAGTACCGCGTCCGGACCCGGTCGATGGACGCCCAGGTCTTCTACATCACCGCCACTCGCGCCGGCTCCCGTATCTGCGCGCCCGACGCAACCATCCTGGCCGACTGCAGCGGAAAGGCCGATGGCTTCGCGACGGCAGAGGTGGACCTGGAGAAGGCCTCCCTTGGTCCGGAGAACTTCTGGGAGTACCTCTACTCGGGCATCCGTAACCATCGGGAGCGCCATCTCAAGCTGCGGCGTCCAGACGCGTACGGACGGCTCCTCGATGACCATCCTCCCGCCCTCAATGCCTATCCTCCTGGCGGCCTTCGGACCACTCCCCAGGCGATTCGCGAGGTGTACGAGAGGCAGAAGGAGGACTATCGGCGAGGACTCCGGGGCGAGGAGCAGCACTACACGTGGGATTGGTCGGAGGCGAAGGGAGAGGAGTGAGTGAGAGCTGAGACTCCCGTATCGGCGCCGGTCCGGTCGCGTGAGAGGCAGAGCCAGCCACCATCGCCCGAAGGAGGCCGCTCACTCGATGCAGAAAGGCGTATGCCGTGACGTCACAGGAATCGAAACTCACTGAGATAACAATCCTCACTCACCCGGAGGCATCTGAGGGCCTGGTGGATGCCCTGCTCGGCGTCGGCGCCGCGGGCGTCGCGGAAGAGCGCCGGCCCCTCCACGTTCGGGTCATCGCCTATCTCCCACAAGACGATAGCCTGGAAGACCGCGTGCGCCAGGTGCGAGAGCGGCTGGCTGCGCTCGAGAGGGAGGGTGTGCGTATCGGCCCGGGCACGATCGGGCTTCGCGTGCTCGAAGAGGCAGCCTGGGGCGAATCCTGGAAGGATCATTTCCAGACGCTCGAAGTCACGCCCGGCCTCGTCATCGTGCCGAGCTGGGAGGAGCGCGAGCGGAAGCAGGACGAGTTGGTTGTGGTCCTCGAACCGGGTGCGGCCTTCGGGACGGGCGGACACGCTACATCGCGGCTGTGCCTGCGCGGGCTGGTGCAGCACCTCCGACCGGGCGACCGCGTAGCCGATGTAGGATGCGGCAGTGGGATCCTCGCCATCACCGCGGCTGTGCTGGGAGCCAGCGCTGTGGTGGCGACCGAGAATGACCGCGCGGCGCTGTCGGTTGCGCAGGCGAACGCGAAGCGCAATGCTGTCGCGGATCAGATTCGCTTCGTGGAGGCCGATCTTCTGAGCGGGATCTCGGGGCCCTTTGACCTCGTCGTATGTAACATCGTCGCCGAAGAGGTGATCCGGCTCGCCGAGGGCCTCCCGGCCCTGCTAGGCCGGGGGGGCCGCTGCATCACTTCCGGCTTCGTCGCAGCCAGCATCCCGCGGGTGGAGGATGCTCTCAGCCAGAGCGGGCTCCAGACGCTGGAGACCCCGAGTGAGGAGGGGTGGGCCGCCTGCATCGCGGCGCGGCCGGACCGCGGACGCTGAGGCCCGGGAGTTCCTCTGCTGTAAGCCACTGCCATGCGGCGTGGCGCTGCGGGATTCCTGGGCAAGCACCGGATGCGAGGCATCTGGATGACTCCGTCCCTTGGCATAGACATCGTCCACATCGATCGCATCAGACAGGCGCTGCGGCGCCGCCCTCGATTGGCCCCGCGCCTGTTCACCGTCCGCGAGCAGGCATACTGCGATCGGCGAGCGGATCCGGCACCTCACTACGCAGCCAGATTCGCGGCCAAAGAGGCCCTCGCCAAGGCCATCGGGCGTTGGCTCCGATGGCAAGATGTGGAAGTTGTTAATGACGCCTCGGGCAGGCCGAGCATTGAACTCCACGGCGACGCAGCCTGCCTGGCCCGCGCTGCCAACGGCGGACAAGTTCTCGTCTCTCTGTCACATGACCGGAACTACGCCGTCGCCTGCGTGCTGCTTGTCGTGCCGCAGGAAAGCGCCGGCCTGGATAATTGCCTGCCCTGAGAGGGGTGCGTTCCTGTGAAGATCGTCACCTCGCAGCAGATGAGAGAGCTGGACAGGAAAGCCATAGACGAGTGGGGCGTGCCAGGCCTGACTCTAATGGAGAACGCCGGGCGCGCGGTGGCCGATGCTGCCCTGAGACTGACAGAAGACATGCCAGATCGGCCGATCGTGGTCCTCTGCGGCCGCGGAAACAACGGCGGAGACGGCTTCGTCGCGGCTCGCCATCTGAGAGAGGCCGGCCGCCAGGTGCACGTGTTCCTCGCGGCAACCAAGGATGAAGTCACGGGTGACGCGGGGACGAACCTCGAGCGGCTCGAGTCGGCGGGGCCGAGCGCGGCCCTCGTCTCAGATCCGGCGCGGGTCGGCGAAGCTTGTGGCGCGGCCGGCCTGGTTGTCGACGCCCTGCTCGGCACAGGTCTGACGGGAAAGACACGCGGTCTCCCCGGCCAGCTCATAGAGACTGTGAACGAGTCCGGCGCGCGAGTGCTGGCTGTGGACGTTCCCTCGGGGCTCGATGCGGACACCGGAGAGCCGCTGGGGCTCGCCATCCGGGCGGTGGAGACGGTCACGATGGGGCTGCCCAAGCTTGGGCTCTTCTTGTACCCAGGCATGGACTATGCTGGCCGGGTGACCCTTGCGGACATCGGTTTCCCGGGCAACCTGCTGGACAAAGCGCCCTCCGTGGCAGACCTCATCGACCCGGAGTGGGTGCGCATGCTCCTGCCGCGTCGCAAGCCGAGCGCCCACAAGGGGAGCTTTGGGAGGGTCCTGGTCATTGCCGGCTCGGCCGGGATGACCGGCGCCGCTTCTCTCTGCGCCCAGGGAGCGCTCCGCGCGGGTGCGGGACTCGTCACCGTGGGGTGCCCGGCGAGCGTCAACGACGTTCTGGAGGTCAAACTCACGGAGGCCATGACCTTCCCCCTGCCGGAGACCTATGGGCGCACTCTCGACACGCGCGCGCTCGCCCTGATCCTCGAGTTGGCGCAGGAGGCCGACGTGCTGGCGATCGGTCCCGGACTGTCCCATGAGCCCGAGACGGCCGTACTAGTGCGAAGACTCGTCGCGCGTGTGGAAAAACCCATCGTGATCGACGCCGACGGAATCAACGCGCTGGCAGATGCTGCCCTCATCCTCGAGGGAGCACACCCGCCGGCCGTGCTCACTCCCCATCCCGGAGAGATGGGGCGGCTGATGGGCGTCGCCGCCGAGAAGATACAGGCGCGCCGAGCTCACTTCTCGGCAGCTGCGGCTAAGCGCTTTCATGCAACGGTCGTGTTGAAAGGGGCGAGGTCGATCATCGCTGACGGCAGTCGGCCCCTCACCATCAACCCGACCGGCAACCCGGGCATGGCTAGCGGCGGAACCGGCGATGTGCTCACCGGGATGGTGGCAGGGCTCATCGCTCAGGAGCTGCTGCCTTTCGAGGCCGCGGTCGCTGCCACCTATCTCCACGGCCTGGCGGGAGACATCGCCGCCTCCGCCGTGGGCGAGGCGAGCATGCTGGCCGGCGACCTGCTCGCAGCCGTGCCCGAGGCCACTAAGCGAGTCTCGGAAGGGAACTACGAGGAGCATCGGTGGAGACCGTCCCTGTGAGGGTCATTGTATGCCACCCCCTGGGGAGGGCCCCGTTCTGATATAGGCGCTAGTGAGTATGCACGAAGAGATTGGATCCTCTGCTGTTGCCCAGGCTATCGTGGCGGCCGTCCTTCTCATCGGCGTTCTGGCCCTCTACCTGTTGAGGTTCGCTCGCTCCTGGCGGTGGGTCGCCGTCGCCGTGCTCGTATGCGTGCTGGATCAGGCGGCGAAGGCCGCCATTGCGCCAAGGCCGGACCACCATCGGCTGTCATTCCTGGGCGGATGGCTGCGGATCACGTATACGCAGAACTGGGAGCAGGGCTTTGGGGCAAACGTCCCCCACTTGCTCGCCATAACTGCGGTGTGTGTGGCCGCCCTCTACCTGCTGTACGAGCGGCTGCTCAAGGCGCGCTACCGTATGTCCCCCCTGGCCGAACTCGCGGTGGCCCTGATGGTCGGCGGCTACATGGGTATTCTGCTGGACCGCGTGCGGCTCGGGTTTGTCGTGGACTTCCTCGAGTTCGGCCGGGCCAGCGCCTTCGTCTATAACATCTCCGACCTGGCCGTCTTCCTCGCTCTAGCGCTGTTGCTGGCGAGAGCAGCCCAATACGGAAGGCAGCTCTGGGTCCGGAGATCGAGCACCACGGAGAGAGCTGCAGGATGGCCGAAGACGTAGCCGCGCTGGGTCAACGCGTCGCGCGACGATTCATCGTCAGAGGCGCGCGCCCGAAGCCCACTGATCTGGCAAGCGAGATGGGCGTCGAGCTCATTCATCAGGAGGCGCCTCCGCCGGCCCAGCCGAGACTCCGGAGTGAGTACCGCTCGGCCCCAGCCCGGATCATCCTCTACTGCGACTCCATCGCCGAGCTCGGAGCGGCCATACATGCCAGTCAGCGATTCGACATGATGCGATGCGACCTCCTCGAGGTGCATACCGCGCACGAGCTCTTCCACCATATCGAGTTCGGCCAGAGATTCGGTCCCCTGACTCCGCAGGAGGTGGAAACGGCCGCCCACGCCTTCACGCAGGAACTGCTCGGCCTGCACTTCGGGCCGACCGAGTTCTCGGAGCTGACTGGACCAGAACTCTGAGGGCCCCCGGCCCGCCCGTCGAGCCGCGAGCATCGGTCCCCTTACTCAGGAGCAGCCAGCACCACGTGGGCCCGCTCGTCGTTGACCCCGCACACCCGGCCGGCCGTGCAGCTCCGGCAGAAGGCAGGTGGGTCGCTGGTGTTCACTCGACGCCGCAGCTCCCGATAGGCAGACCCGTTCCAGACACGCCAGAAGCCGCTCTCGGATAGGTCTCCCATCACGACACTGCTCGGCGCATAGCAGCACGGATGCACATCGCCGTTCCAGCGCACGAACATCACCTGCCACGGGTCGGTACACCGGCCGGCGGCTTCCGGTCGCGATGCGCCGAACCGCTCGGGCAACTCGACGCTGAGACCGATCCCCTGCGCCCGCTCCTCGGCCGTGTCGAGCATCCGGTTGGTGAGCTGTTGATGATAGAAGAGCGACTCCTGGCGGAGTTCTTCGCCGTGCACGACCATGTACTGAACGGTGAGATTGTCGGCCCCCATGTCGGCCGCGAGGTCAACCATCTGTGGGAGCTGCTCTATGTTCCGTCGCATGGCGACGAATACGACGTGAATCGCTGGATGGTCTGACCCAGCCTCGCGTTTGCGCCGCGAGATCTGTCGCACTCGGCTCGTGACATCGGATAGATCAATGCGGGGACGGATGGAGGCGTAGGTCGCCTCCTCCGGCGAGTCGATGCTGATGTGGAGATCCTGGAGCCCGGAGGCGACGAGACGGTCGGCTCTCTCCTCTGTCAGCTGATACCCACTGGTCTGCAGCGCAACGCGGGCCCCGAGTGATGAGAGACGCTCGAAGAGCTCGTCGAAGTGCTCTGCCACCAGCGGCTCACCGAAGCCCCCGAGCACGACCATCCCCACCCGCGGGAAGACACGAACCAGGCGTTCGAACACCGCCACGTCCAGGTCGCCGTAGTCCCAGTTGCGGTAGCGCCGGGCACACATCAGGCACACGAGGGGACAGTGCCCCGTAATCTCGAGAAACAGTGTGCGAGGGGTGCTTCGGGCCACCTCCACTTGGTGGCTGGTCTCCCAGTCGTTTAGGCGTTCTTCCCAGACGCGGGGCGAGAGCCCATGGATGCGCGCAGAGGCGAGCGAGGGCAGATCCTGCAGACCGTAGCCCTCACGAAGCCGATTCAGGGGCCAGGCAGATGCTCGTAGCAGTCTGTGCAGTGCCATCGGAGGAGTGCGGATTCCTTCTGCAGTCAGTTTCCCTCAGGCGTCCTTATCCCCTTTGCGGCGAGGCGTCCGCGGCCTCGGGGGAGGGAATGTGGTCCTCGACCGCCCATTGTCACGCGGATGCGCCACAGTGAGCGGTGTTCGTACAAAAACGTTCGGATTCCCCTTGCTTCTTCCCTGTGAGCCTGTAGGATGGAAGCCGGCCAAAGCACCGGCAGCTCAATCAGGGCGAAGCCCAGCCGACCGTCCGCAAAGGCGGTCGGTCGGCTTTGACGGTCGTCCAGGCGCTAGGACTCGAAACTCAGCGGCCTCCCCATCAGGGCAGCGACGGAGCCACCCCGACTACGCCGACCGCCCTCATCTTCGCGTGCGCGACTCATGCTGACTCGCTATCTCCTCCCCGCAGTGGAGATCCTCAGCCAC
>JALGXV010000066.1 GCA_029821885.1 Candidatus Hebobacteria bacterium | reverse complement strand
TCCCTCAACCTCTATTACTTCCTGGCCGAGGAGAACATCCTCGGCCTGAGCGCGCAGACGGAGGCGGTGCTCGCGCCCTACGAGACCGCGGAGGGGACGACTCGTCTCCTCCTGGTGCGCTACCCCACGGCCGAGGAGGCCAGCCGCGGACTCGACGGCTTCCTGGCGGCCTACCTGCCGGAGGCGGGCGAAGCCCGGGCCGCCCGCGTGGAGTCCGGGACCTGGGTGGCCGCACAGAGCCTCGGCGATGTCGTTATGGTGGCCTTCGACGCGCCGTCTCGCGGGCGGGCCGAGGAGCTGCTTCGCGCGGTGCAAGACAGAGTGAAGGAGCAGACACGATGAGCAGGTCAGACAGCGGCATGACGCGCCGGGACTTCATCCGCCTCGCCGCCTACGCGGCCGTGGGAACGGCCGTCGGCGCGGAGGCGCTGGGCGCTGAAGCGGCGGCTTCGACCCAGCGATCCCGCGTTGTGCTGGTGCGGGGCGAAAACGCGGTCACGGGCTCCGGCAAGATCGACGCCGACGCCGTCCGCCGGATGCTGGACCGGGGAGTCTGGGATCTGGTTGGCGCCGAGAACCCGGTCGCATCCTGGCGACAGCTCGTGGGCGACGCCAAGCTGGTCGGCATCAAGACGAACGTGTGGGGCAACCTGCCGACCCCGAAGGAGGTCGAGGACGTCATCGAGCAGCGACTGGGCGATATCGGCATAGGTGAGGATCGCATCCGCAAGACCGACCGTGACGCCCGCCGGAAGCTGGCCGACTGCGACGTGCTGATAAACGCCCGGCCGCTCAGGTCCCATCACTGGTCGGGCATCGGCGGCTGCATCAAGAACTACATCACGTTCGCGCCTCGGCCGGGGGTCTACCATCCGAACGCCTGCGCCGATCTCGCCGCCGTGTGGTCTCTGCCCGAGGCGAAGGGGAAGACTCGCCTCAACATCCTCGTCGCGCTCACCCCGCTCTTCTACGGACGAGGGCCCCACCACTGGGACCGCAGATACGTCTGGCCCTACAGGGGCATCTTCTTCTCCCGCGACCCGGTGGCCGTGGACGCGCTCGGCGCTCAGCTCCTGGCGGCAAAGCGACGCCGCGAGCTCGGGGAAGACAAGCCCCTCACTCCCACCACCCACATCCGCATGGCCGAAGTCCGCCATAACTTGGGCGTGGCCGACCTCAAACGCATCGACCTCGTCAAGGTCGGCTGGGAGAAAGACGCTCTGATCTAACGCGGACGCGCCTTCGCCAGAGGCGACCACGTGCCGGGCAGCAGGGCCGCACTGGGGGGATGGTCTGGATGCGAAGACCTCGCATCTCTTGGCTGGTGCTCATCGCCGCCGTCGTCACGGTGGCTGCCGTGCCCGCACTCCGCGAGCAGGCGCGGGCGATTCCTCCATCTGTCGTGGGCGGCCTGTGGCCCGAAGGCTTCTTCTGGAGCCCATCGGCAGTGCGGGAGGCTGCTGCGTTCGTCGATCGCCACTACCCCAACGATCCCGACATGCTGCTGGCGGTCGCCACCCTGGCCCTCAATACGGAGGCGAACTGGTCCCCGGATGAGCCGGAGAGAGAGCAGCTCGTCCGGCTTCGCCGGTCATTCCTCCAGCGGGCCGTCGCGGAGGGAGGGACACCTGCCGCGTGGGCCGCTTACACTGAGCTGCTGGAGGTGCGCGTCATCAGACCTGGCGATCAGGAGGAGGTCAGGCCGGAGCCTGGTATCCCGGCCGGGTCGGGAGCAGCCCCCGCTCCCGATCCCGCCTCCCCAGTGTCAGACCTCGGGCCTCCGGACGATACCCTAGCGGACATCCGCGCATGGCGGGCCGTTGACCCGGAGAACGCGCTTCCGATGGCGCTGGAGGCTCTGAAACTCTACGGGCTCGACAAGGAAGACCAGGCGCGCTCCCTGTGGTTGGCCGCGAGCACAAAGCCCATCCTCAGCGATCGTTGGACCGAGCGCACGGAAGCGCTCAGCCTGCTCTGGCAGCGTATGGGATGCCCGGAGATGGAGTCCAGAGCGTCCGCCGCCTACGTGGATAGCAGCAGCCTACGATTCTCACTCTATGGCCTCTCTCCTCCCGCTCGCGATGGATCACGAGCAGGCATCGAAGCGGCTTCCCAAGGACGGACGCAGGAGGCCGTTCGCTTGTGGCAGGCGACCATCGACTTGGGGCGTCATATGCAGATGTCGGCCGATACCTCGGGCGAATTCCAGACAGGTGTCTCGCTCGAGCAAGTCGGCGCCGATCCGATCTGGCAACTGCACCCTAGGTATCATTACGGCATGTCGAATGAAGAGGAGCGTCGTCGCAGCTTCTGGTACGGCAGCCACCACGCGCTCTATGTCGAGCAGATGGGCGAAGAGGCCGATGCAGCTCTGCGCGATCGTCTGGTGAGGAACCGTGCCCGGTTCTTCCTTCTGGCCGGGCCGTTCGCTGCTGACACTGAACTCTCCGACATGCAGGCGGAGGCGGAGGCCTCCCTGGCCCACTTCGTCTCCCTTGCGCTCAGCATTGGCCTGCTGCTCGTCCTCTTCGCCATCGTGAGCCTGTACGGGCGGCAAGCCGCCGACCGCGCTGCTGATATCGGCCTCGGCTGGCGGACCGCCCTCGTCCTCGCTCCCTTGCCTCTCGGCTATCTCCTCCTCCTCCTCTTGGATGTGGAGCCATCCGACCCATGGCTGGGGGCCCGGACGGCCGGGCCGCTGTGGGTCCACGCAGCCGCCATCCCGTTCGCTGTGCTGGCGCTGTCGCTGGGATCAATCATGTATCGCCACCCCGGCAGTGCCGGCATGTGGGCTGTCTGGCGGGGGAACATGCGGGCCGTGCTCCCCTCTGTCGCGGCCCTCGTCGCGGTCTACTGTGTTGTCCTGGGCCTCGACGCGGCTCCGCTGCGGGCCAGGGTGACGGAGGAACTCCGCCGGCCGAAGTTGGCGAGGGTGATCGAGGAACTCGGCGACAGGTGGCACGACCCACCGATCCCTCGCGACGCCTGGCGGGCGGAGCACCCGCCCGAAGAGGCCGCCGAGGATCGCACACAGCCCCCGCTGTGACCGGCCGGCGCGGGTTCGGGCTTCTCCTCCGCCGGGCTGCTACTTCCTGTACCGGGCGTGCAGGAAGAGAGGCACGATGCGCGTGTCGGCGACATCGGGGCAGCGCTTCGCGGTCTCCTCGTCGGCATAGGGCTCCTGCATCTGCTCGAGCCGGAATCCCGCCTCGGCGAGGATGTTCATCCAACTGCTCAGGATGCGGAAGAAGCGCGGCACCCGGAACTTCGGCAGCTTGTCCCTCAGCTCCTGAGGCGCGGCGCCGAATATCCACTCCTCGATGACGCCCCAGCGTTCCCCGAAGTAGTCGCCGCAGGCCACCGCCACCTTCTCGCCGGCCTCGTTACGAATCCACTCCCACCGCGGCGTCCAGAAGCACGGGTGGATGATGGAGAACTGGAGGAAGCCGCCGGGCTTCAGCACCCGGTAGGCCTCGCTCACTGCCTCTTCGTGGCAGGCCATGTCCATCAAGCTCATGAAGGCCACCGCGAAGTCGAAGCACTCATCTCGGAACGGCAGCGCGCCCCCGCTGGCCGCCGCGTAGCTGATGCCGAGAGGCTCCTCCGTCTCCGCCGCGGCCGCGTGGTGGGCGAACCTGCGCGCGATATCGATCCCGGTCATATCCGCGCCGCGCTTCGCCATCAGGCGCGTGTTGTGCCCCTCTCCGCAGCCGATGTCGAGCCCGCGCATCCCCGACACATCGGGCAGCATCTTCATGAAGGCGGGGGTGTTCAGGTGGTCGCGGTAGACGTCATAGCCCATGCGGGCGAGCTTAGTCCACGCGTCCGCGTTCGCGTCCCACATCTTGCCGACTTCTCGGTCGTCCAATGGTGTCCCCTCGAATCCGGAGTGCGACTCCACCTCCCCCACTTCCGGGAGCGCAGACCTCCTATTGTACGCACCTGGGGGAGGAGTGCAAGGAGGCTGCCGGGCCGAGCTGCTCCGCCTTGACACCGGCCCTCAGTTCTGGGACGCTACGGCCGCTCTGCTCGAGACTCGCAGGTGTGGATTGGAGTGGTGGAAGTGAGCGAACCGAGACGAGTCGTTCTCATCATGACCGACACCCAGGGCGCCAACGTGGTCGGCTGCTACGGACGCCCTGAGATGCGGACCGTAAACATCGACCGGCTCGCGGAGGAGGGCATGCGCTTCGACCGCGCCTACACCGCGCAGCCCGTGTGCGGCCCGGCCCGGGCCGCCATGTTTACCGGCACCTATCCCCACACCAACGGAAGCTGGGGCAATGACATGCCGCTCGGCGACAATGTGAAGACCATCGGCCAGCGGCTGGGCGACCGCGGCGTCCACACCGCTTACATCGGCAAGTGGCACCTCGACGCCACCGACTACTTCGGGAGCGGGCAGTGCCCGGACGGCTGGGACCCGGCCTACTGGTTCGACATGCGCAACTGGCTGGAGACGATGTCACCCGAGGAGCGGAAGCTCTCCCGCGAGCTGGACTCTCCGGAGAAGGTGCACCAGCACGGCACCACCGAAGAGTTCACCTTCGGCCACCAATGCTCAGACCGCGCCATCGACTTCCTCGCCAAGCACGGCGGCGACGACTTCTTCCTCGTCGTGTCCTATGACGAACCCCACCATCCGTTCACCTGCCCGCCGCCCTACTGCGACATGTTCGTGGACTTCGACTATCCCCTGGGCGAGAGCGCCTCCGATTCCCTGGCCGACAAGCCGCCCCACATCCGCGAGTGGGCCGAGCACGCCAAGGTTCCCACGGGGAGGACGTCGCTCAGGCGGCCGATGTACTTCGGCTGCAACGCGTTCGTGGATTACGAGATCGGCCGCGTGGTGCAGGCCGTCGACAAGTATGCGCCGGACGCGCTGGTCATCTTCACCTCCGACCACGGCACGCCGCTGCTCAGCCACGGCCTTCCCACCAAGGGCCCGGCGATGTTCGACGAGACCACGCGTATCCCGTTCATCGTCCGCTGGCCCGGGCACACCCCGAAGGGCAGCGCCAATCCGCATCCCGTCTCCCACATCGACCTCGTCCCGACGATCCTCGACGCCTTCGGGATGGAGAGTCCGCCCTTCCTCGAAGGCAGGTCGATGCTTCCGGCTCTTCAGGACCCCGCCGCGCGTCCGAACGAAACGATCTTCATCGAATTCCACCGCTACGAGGTCGACCACGACGCGTGGGGCGGCTTCCAGCCCATCCGCTGTGCCCTCGACGGGCGCTTCAAGCTCGTCGTCAATCTGCTCTCGACCGACGAGCTCTACGACCTGGAGAGCGACCCGCAGGAGATGACGAACCTCATCGACTCACCCGAGCACCCCGAAGCGCGGGACCGCCTCCATCGCGCCCTCCTCGACTGGATGAACGAGACGCGGGACCCGTTCCGCGGCCCCGCCTGGGAGCGGCGGCCGTGGCAGCCCAAGCGGACGCTGCACTGGGGCGGCCCCACCAGGCCGCGCAAGGACGACGGCTACGAGCGCCGCGTGCTCGACTACATGACGGGACTCGAGGTCGAGAAGTTCCTGCTGAGAGACGACTGAGGAGCGGCCGGACAGCGCAGAATCCGTCATTTCTCCCAATGACAGACGCGCCTGCGAGAGCTATAATGTAGATAGTGGGAGTCTCGCGCCCTGCGTGCGGAGGCGGGCCGTGGAACCGAAAGGAGGTGCGAGAGCGCGAGCTTGCCGCAACGGTCAGGACTAGGAGAGCGCGAGAAACGCGCGCTCATCCCGAGGGAGGTGTGACCAGATGTGGTACAGCAGACGAAAGGGCTTCACCCTGATTGAGCTGCTAGTGGTGATCGCGATCATCGGCATCCTGGCAGCCATGGTCTTCCCCGTGTTCGCACGGGCGCGTGAGTCTGCACGCAAGGCGGTGTGTCTGTCTAATGTGAAGAACATCGCCCTCGCCGTTCAGATGTACCTGGCGGACAACAACGACACGTTCCCCACCACTGAGAATCGGGCGGAGGCGATTGACTACTTCGCCACTATTCCCGGCAGTGGCACCCTCGGCAACTGCACAGACGCAGAGGAGTGGTATCACGGGGCCTTCTGGGCGGCCAACATCGCCAACCCCTATCTGCAGTGGCCCGTCGTCCTGGACGAGTACATCAAGAACCGGGACGTGTGGCGGTGTCCAAGTGCGACGATCGAGGGCAGTGCAAGCTTCATCTACGGCCAGACGGACTGGCTTGGCTATCTCCAGGCGACAGAAGGCTCCTGGGGCGAGGGCCTGGGAGTCAATGGCAGCAACGTCGGCCCCGTCTGCTCGCACTATGCCTTCCCGCGGGGCTGGGGCGGCCAGGTGACCGACTCCATTCTCCAGGGGAGACACGCTGACCTCGATGACATGTTCTATCGTGACAAGGCCCATAAGGCCTTCGTCCAGAGCATTGGCACCATGAAGGAGAACCTCCAGGACGTCAAGCTGGTGGAGCTCCAGGATCCAGTGCACGTGCCGGTGGTCGCCGACTCGCCGCCTAGCCACGACTGGCTCGACGTCGGCCGCATCGCCTACGCGAACATCTGCTGCGCGACCTGTGCCGGCGCGCAGTGGGGAGATGCCTGCAATGAGTCAGAGGATGGCCCGCCCGTCGCCTATTGTGACGATGACTCGGCGGTGGTAGATTGCTGGAACACCATCCACGCTCACCGCGGCTGGGCCGAGGATCCCGATCGGAAGAGATCCGGCGCCCGACACCTCGGCGGCAGCAACATTGGATGGGCCGACGGCCATGCCTCCTGGTCGTCGGCGGGTGCGCTTCTCGCCGCGGCCGACGAGGGCGACTTGGAGATGATCGGGTTCGTCTGTGCCGCCGACGGTCTGCAGGGCGGCTCAAGCGCGGAGGACTACCGCATTGCGTGTGGGGGAGATCCCCCGCCGGAGATGAGCTTTCTCCACAGCAGAGCGATCGGCTGGGATGGCAGGCGCATGCGGTAGCCGAGGACAAGCCTGAAGTCCTGGCATGGTATCGCCGGGACAAGGAGTCTGCTACGGCGGAGCGCCCAGCTGGGCGCTCCGCCTTCGCGTTCCCCACGCGGATCAGATCGGCGGTCAGAGAGGCCCCGTCCGCGCTGCCGCTAGGGCGCTCCCTGCCACGGATCGCTCTGCGAGAGCTGATAGTCGAGGGCCTCCTCCAGGTCCTCTTGCGTGATCAGCCCCATCTCGATCAGTATCTCCCCCAGGCGACGGCCGCACTCGGGGTCCGTCTGGCGCTCCAGCGCCTCCCGGCATTGCTCCTTGCTGATGAGCCGGTACCTGTTGACCAGCAGCTCTCCCAGCAGCATCGGCTTCCCCTCTCCCTCCGCACGAATCTGCCACATGTGGCATCGTCAGTCCACCCTCCGCCATCGCCAGACGTGAAGCTCGACGGAGGCGAATGTCCTAGCGGGAGAACCAGCGTACCGCGACATACACCACGGCGGCCAGCAACAGCACTATGAGCACGACGAGGATGGCAGTCCGCAACGGGGATCTCCGCCGCAGGACTGCCATCACCGCCCACAGCGCCCGCTTCCGCACCTCCGCTGGCAGCGGAGGGGTGCTGCGCTCAGCCGCCTGCCTGATCCGCTCATTGTTGTTCTCGGTAGGCATCAGCCGCCAGCGCCTCTCGTGCCTTCTCTCTTGCTCGCAGCAGGATGGAGTGGACCGCACGCTCGGAGCGGCGCACGACCTGGGCGATCTCCCCCTCTGAGAGCCGCTCCACACTGAAGAGCAACAGCACCTCCAGCTCGGCCTGCGAGAGCAGCTCCCTGAGCCTGGCCATGGTCCTCTGAGCGTCGGACCGGGCTAACGCCTCGGCCTCGAGTTCATCCTCATCAGCCACGTCTGGCATGGCCTCCAGCGGCACTCGGGCCGGCTTCTTCAGTTTCCGGCGCGGTGGGAGGAGGCAGGAGCAGTGGTGCTCCTGCCTCCCATGAGTGGGCGCCCTGTCAGGGACTCAGGCACCGCCTCGGCCACAATACGGAAAGGACGTCAGCGGCCGAGGACCCTTACCAGACGAACCATCCGTTCTCGCTCATGGCCTCGATGACCACATTCGGGTTCGAGATATGCAGGTCGTGCACGCGATCGTGCACCTCGCCCTCGCCCTCGACGACCGTGTTTCTCGACCACCATGGGCAGCAGACCAGGTAGTCGAACAGCGCCGTGCCTTCAGAGGGATAGACCGCCTGATCATCCTCGTAGGTGACGACGTGCAGCAGCGTGCCCGACTGGAGTCCGAAGACGCCGGGCGATACTTCCGGCCTTGGGAAGCCAGCGTAGCCCGTCAGTTGCATTGTCGCGAACAGGGATCCAGGGGCGCGATAGCCTCTCGTCTCGATCTCCTCAGGAGTGGGCGCATCGGGCGATGGCACACCGTCCAGATTGGCGAAGAAGACGTACGGCCACATCCATGCGGGAACGTCGAAGTGCCAGCCCAGCACTGGATCTGCGGGCACGAGGAACTGCATGAATTCCTCGGCGAGGTCCACGAAATGCCATTCGAGGGGCGCTGGGATACCTGGGGCGAGCAGGACAGCTCTGGATATGCCGTACTCGTGGAACAGACTTGACCCGCTCTGGACCAGACGTTCCTGAAGCATCTGGATCAGCAAGCCCCCTTGACTGTGGCCGATGATCTCGCTCGAGTAGATGCCATCGTCCTGGAGGCGATCCAAGGTGGCCACAATGGCCGTGACGTAGTCGTCGAGCAGCAGCTCCCCGAAAGAGATCCCGGTCGGCAGCGTGCTCTGGCCGTGTCCAGGCAGGTCGATGGCGACCACCCGGCTCGTCGTGGGACCCTTGAACGGATGGACGAACAGCGCTTCCACATACTGGTCCCAGGTTTCAGCGGAATGGCACCATCCATTGATAGCGAATACGGTCTTCCCGAACCGTGGGTACGGGGGCTGATCGTTGACAAAGACCTTGACGTGAATGTCAGTCGTTACTCCGGGCCGCAGTTCGACCTGATCGAGGAACAGATCATAGTCGCCTGTGGGCGGAGGGAAGGGCGGCCCTCCTGCGTAGGCCGCCTGAACCGACAGCAACAGCATCAGAACGAGAGTTACACCAAGCACTCGTCTCACTTCAGCCTCCTTGCCTATCCGTCCTTGATGCGCACAACTACTGTCTCCCTGACCTCCTTTCCGGGGTCAACTCCGCCAGGATCGGGCTCACTTCAAACGGGCCCACTGCACGGCGACCCCTCGGTGAGCCTCCTATCCTCCTAGTTCGCGATCTGGCGCGATTTGGGGCACGGCAAGTGCGGCACGATCACGAATCCACATATGCAGAGCCGCGCCCCTGGCGCTCCCCGCGGCGAGACATCGGTCGCTGAGCCGCGCGGGCCGGGCACAGATGGTGTGGGACGGTACAAGCAGACGGCAACGCTGCAGGAGATTCCCCGCCGCTTCGGCGAATGGGGCCACAGAAGGGGGACACTGCAGTGCAGGCGCAGAGGGGGCACGAGGGAGAAGTCGGTGCCGCGCTGCTGCGAGGCCTGCGGGCCGGCTCGAGCCAGGCCTGGGCCAAGCTGTACGATCAGCTCGCGCCTGGGATCCACCGATTCGCCGTTTCCTGTCTGTCAGGAGATGTGGAGACGGCGGAAGACGTCGTGGTCGAGACCCTGGCCCAGGCGGCGCGGGGTATCGCGCGCTTCGATCCCCAGAAGTCATCTCTGTCGGCCTGGATCTATGGGATCGCCCGACATCGAGTGCAGGCAGAGCTGCGACGCCGCTCGCGGCGGAAGTCGGTGCCGGCCTGGGCGCAGGTGTCGTTCGACGACCTATCCGAGCTGGCTGACAGCCGCGACCTCGGGGCTCGCACGGCGGCGCGACTAGATGCCCAGCGGCGGGTGGGGCAACTCCCCGACCTGCTCTCTGATGCCGAGATGGAAGTGCTTGACCTCTCGGCTATCGAGGAGCTTCCGGGAAAGGAGATGGGCCGGGTAGTAGGGCGCTCGGAGCAGGCAACTCGCTCCTTGCTGAAGCGGGCGAAGCAGAAGGTGCGGCGGACCCAGATCGAGGGGACACTCTTCGTGAACTGCGTCCACACCCAGGTGTTCAGCGGCTGGGAGGACTGGTTTATCGGGGACGAACTTGGGCTCTGCCCTGACCTCGCGCCGGTGAGCGACGAGGCCGCCGACGCACGCTACGCGACGGATGATCTGGGGCATCTGCCGGTCTCGGCCCACATCTGGAGGGCAAAGCGAGACGGGTCGGGGGCGGTCAACCTCACGCGCGGGGTGGGCCTCGAGGGCGTCAATATGGCCCCGCGATGGTCCCCGGATGGCACGTTGATCGCCTTTGTCCACACGGATGGGCGGAAGCCGGGATGGGGAGATGCCGGCGAGGCCTGGGTCATGAAGGCAGACGGGTCAGAGGCGAAGAGAGTGACTCCCGAAGCGAGGGGGCTGGTCTACGCGTTCAGCTGGTCACCCGACGGCTCCTGGCTGCTCCGCCACGGGGGGAGCGGAACGGGGAGCATCCGGCCCCTGTCAGTTGATCTGTGGGGCAAGCGTGTCCGGGTCGCCGCAGCAGCCGGCGACGCGGAGTGGTCCGCGGACGGGGCCCATGCTGCTCTTACCCAGACGAAGCGAGGCCAGCTCGAGGGGGAGCCGGGATACTGGCGCCGACTGGTTGTCATGGAGAGGAATGGCTCTCATCCGCGGGTGCTGGTCGAGCAGTTCGTCCGCGATGCACACCTCGAGGCCTGTCACCGCCTGTGGCCGGAAAGGCCGTTGGGGGCCGGGCCCTCCTACAACCGGCGTATCGACCTGCTAGCCTGGGCGGGCCCGCACGGCCCGCGGTGGTCGCCGCGGGGCGATAAGGTCGCCTTCCTGGCGGCACTGCCGTTCGATCCAGAGCAGATGACCGCCAAACGTCAGGTCGACGCGTGGATCTACGATCTGGTCACCCACCAGCTCACGAAGATCACGAACGCGCCGCATAAGCAGCGTTCGCTGAGCTGGCGGTAGAGCGCCGCCCACAAGAGGTCGGCCCCATCCTCCCGACGAATCGGCCTCCGCACAGGGAGGCGCGGCCGCGCATGACACCTCGCCAGCGATACCTGGAGACACTCCTCTTCGGCGCGCCCGATAGGGTGCCGCTCGAGCCCGGCTACGGCCGGCTATCTACGCTCAGGGCCTGGCATACGCAGGGCCTGCCGCCGGAGAGCGAGAACGCGAATGAGCGCGCCTATCGCGAGGCCGGCGGCACAGAGCCCTGGCCCAAGGGCGGCCCCTGGTTCCACGTGAACGAGCGCATGATCCCACAGTTCGAGGAGAAGGTGATCGAGCGCGGCGAGCGATCCCAGATCGTGCAGGACTGGAAGGGCAACATCTGCGAGATCGGCAACGAGTTCGGCCTCGAACACCTGCGCAATGCCGTCGACTTCGTAACCCGCCGCTGGATCAAGTGCCCCGTCGAGAGCCGCGCCGACTGGGAGGATATGAAGCGCCGCTACGATCCGGACGACCCATCCCGCGTCCCCGAGGACGCGGAGCAGCTCGGCCGCCAGCTCGCCGACCGGGACTGGTTCCTCGAGATCAGCTTCCCCGGTCCCTTCTGGCAGGTCCGCGAGTGGGTCGGCTTCGAGGGCCTGTGCCTGCTGTTCTACGACGACGTCGAACTCGTGCGGGAGATGTTCTCCTTCTGGAGCGACTACCTCGCGGCCATCCTCGAACGGACCCTCCGGTTCGTCGTCCCCGACTCGGTCCACCTCTCTGAGGACATGGCCTTCAAAGAGCACTCGATGATCTCGCCGGAGATGGCCCGCGAGTTCCTCCTGCCGGCCTACGCGCGGTGGGGCGAGATCATACGAGGCGCGGGCTGTCAGATCTATGCCATGGACTCCGACGGGTTCATCGGTCAGCTCATCCCGGTCTGGATGGAGGCCGGCATGAACGCCTGCGATCCCATGGAGGTGGCCGCGGGCAATGACCTGCTGGAGTTTCGCCGCGCCTTTGGCCGGAAGATGGCCTACCGGGGCGGGATCGATAAGCGCGCCATCGCCAAGGGCGGCGAGGCCATCGAACAGGAGATCGAGCGGGTGTCACCCATCATTGGCGGCGGCGGCTACATCCCGGGCTGCGATCACGGCGTGCCGGCCGATGTCACTTGGCCGGACTATGTCCGCTACGTCGGCCTCCTCGCGGAGGAGACCGGCTGGCTGTAGGGCCAACAGGCATCAGGGAGACATGCGGCTCGGCCGCGTCGAATTGAGCAGGAGGCGAGCTCCCGCCGTGCGAACTCGTCCCTTGAGTTCGCCTGAACGCCCGCGGGCGCGACGGGTCCGCGAAGGAGGCCCCCATGCAGTTCCGGTTCTGGAAGTTCGATGACGACCACCCCGGCCGGGAGGACCGCGACGAGGCCGAAGCGGCCGAGATCGTGCCCGGGCTATGGTATGTCGGAAGCTACCACTTGTGCGCCTATCTCCTGCACACCGCTGAAGGGCCGGTCCTCATCGACACCTGTGACAGGCGCGTCCGCGACTTCTTCCTCGCGCAGATCGCGCGAGCGGGAGTGGATCCGACCTCGATAGGGGCGGTCCTGCACACCCACGGGCACGCCGACCATGCCGGCAATACGGCCGAAGTGGTGCGCCTCTCTGGCGCCAAGGCCATGATCGGGGCCGGAGATGTGCCGTGGCTGGCCGGGCAGACAGAGGTCGCAAGGGCGCTCTGCCCCGGCGAGACAGTGACATTTGGAGAGACCGCGGTCGAGTTCTTCGCCGCCGCCGGCCACACGCTGGGATGTGGGATGTATGTGACCACGCTGGGGCAGGACCGGCTGTGCTTCATGGGCGACTCCTGCGGGCCCTTCATCTTCGAGGCGGTCCGGTGGTCGGGCGATGCGGAGGCATTTCGTGCCAGCGCGGAGAGGATGAAGGCGGTGGAGGCGGACATCTTCCTGCCCGGTCACCCGGACCAGATATTCGAGGTCAGCCCGGAGGGCGACCCACGCCTGAGCCGGGAGCAGTGGCATCGCTACATCGACCAGCGACTCTATGCCTTGGAGCAGATCATCTCCGGCGCGGGCCGTCCGAGGTAGGAGTTCGAGGGTGCTGACGCCGAGGGATCGCGTTGCGCGTGCTCTTGCGCACGAGGACACCGACATCTGCCCCTACGATCTCGGTTTCTGGGGAGAGCTGCGCGAGAGGCTGGTGGAGTTCACCGGCGATGCGGAGTTCGACCGCGATCTCGTCCCACACCTGGGGCACGTGAGCATTGGCTACCCGGAGACCGGTGAGCGCATCGACGAGCGCCACTACACCGACGCCTTCGGGGTGGTGTGGGAGGAGTCGGTGCCCGGCGAGATCGGGATGGTGCGAGAGCCGATCCTGAAGGAGCCCACCCTGCGCGGGTACGAGTTCCCGCCGGCCCATGTGCCCGGCCTGTTCGACACCTTCGCGGAGCAGGCCGCTCAGCAGGCCGACCGATACGTGGCGTGGGGGATCGGATTCAGCCTGTATGAGCGGGCCTGGAGCCTGCGGGGAATCGAGAACTTCCTCGTGGACATGGTGGAGAGGCCGGGCTTCGCGCACGAGCTGCTGGACCGCATCTGCGAGTTGAATCTGGCCTTGATCGACCAGGCCTGCCGGTTCGAGTTCGACATGGTGCGCTTT
>JALGXV010000318.1 GCA_029821885.1 Candidatus Hebobacteria bacterium | reverse complement strand
GACAGCTCGCCCGAGATGCTCCAGAAGGCACGCGAGAAAGACCTGGAAGGTCGGGTGCAATGGGTCGAGGGCGATGTCGAGCGGCTGAGATTCGGGTCTGACAGCTTCGACTGCGCGCTCATGGCCCTGATGGTGCACCACCTGGATGATCACCTTGCCACGTTCCGCGGCGTGTACAGGATCCTGCGGCCGGGCGGCGTTCTCTTGATTCGCCAGGGGACGCTGGAGCAGATCCTCGGCGACCCCTTGCATCGCTTCTTCCCGGAGGCCGTCACTGTCGATCGGAAGCGGACGCCGTTCCGTGTGGAGATCGAGTCGTGGCTGACACAGGCGGGATTTCATCCTGTCCAGGCAGAGGCGTTCAAGCAGCACACCTATGCGACCAACATGCGGATGCTGGAGGAGTTTCAGAAGCGGGTGTGCTCGGCGCTTCGGATGATCGACGAAGACGCGTACAAAGCCGGAATGGCGCGGCTGACTGAGTACCTGCGACGGCACATCGACGATTCATCGGTGCGCGATTCGCTGTTCACACTCTTCGTTGGGAGAAAGCCCGATGACCGCTGAGTCACAGAGCATGGAGGAGTTGGCCAGCAGCCTCAAGGGCCTCGCGGGCGCGAGCACGGCAGATCTCATTGGCATCGCGCCGGGGTCGGAGTTCAAAGCAGAGGAGCTGGGGGACCTCGGCGAGGCGTTCGGGGAAGTGAAGTCCATCGTCGTCCTCGCCCACCGCCTCGTCGATCCGGTGCAACTGGTGCGGTTCAGCTCGGGGGAGAGCTACCGCGCGTCGCCCATTGGCGCTTCCTTTGCGGACGCGCTCTTGCGGGACGCATGCTGGAGGATCGTGGAGCTACTCAGGGATGCCGGCTGGCGCGCAACCATCCCGCGCAACCTCGGCTACGGCGTCGACGATCCGAGCCACAGCGTCTCCTTCAAGAAGGCCGCCGTGCTGGCCGGCTTCGGCGCGTTTGGCAAGAGTCAGCTCGTCATCCACCCCGAGTGGGGCCCATGGCTGATGCTGCGGACGGTGGTCACGGACGCCAGTCTTGAGCCGGACAGACCACTCTCTTTCGCTCCCTGCGAGGGCTGCGATTCGTGTGTGCAGGGATGCCCTGGAGCGGCGCTAACGGGGCGGGGCTTTGACCGAACTCGTTGCTTTGCGGCGGCTGGCTACAGGATGATGAAGGAAGGCGGGAGCGTGCCCCACGTACTCGCCCCCTCGCCTCACGGATTCGTCAACTGCGAGGAATGCCTGCGAGCCTGTGCAGTCGGCGACGCGCCGCCGAGACTTCAGTTGGGAGAGATGTGAGCAGTGAGACCCAGAGCCGTGATATTCGATCTGTACTGGACGCTCCTCTATGAGGAGGAGACAGGGCTGCTGGACCAAGCGCTGGCGCTCGCAAGAGAGGCCGGTGTGAAGCCGGAGGAATGGCGCACGGCCTGGCACTCGACGCTAGAGGCATCATGGCGCAATGAGCTATCTCTGTGGGAGCGGGCGCGGGCGGCGCTGGAGCGAGCGGGCGCGGCCGAGTGCGACGGCGTGCTGGCCGAGAAGCTGGCCGGACTCATGGCGGCCCGCAGTGTGCCACGGCTGTACGAGGACGTGCGCGAGTCGCTCGCGAAGGTGAAGGGGATGGGATTCGGGATGGGGCTGATCAGCAACATCTCGTCATACCGGGCGGGGTGGCTGAAGGAGTTTGAGTTGGATCGCTACTTCGAGACGATGGCGCTCTCCTGCGAGCTGGGTGTGACGAAGCCGGAGCGGGCGATCTACCTAGCCGCGGTCGAGGGACTGGGAGTCAAGCCCGAGGAGTGCGTGTTCGTGGACGATGTGCCGCCCTATGTGCAGGCAGCACGGGACCTCGGCATGATGACGGTGCGCATCAACCGGTTCGGGTCGGAAGACGTGTATCGGAAATACTACGACGATCTGAGCTTCGAGGCCGATCTGGAGATCACGGGACTGGCAGAGCTGGTGACATGGTTGGGAGGGAAGGGAGATGACTGATGGCCCGAGCGATCATCTTCGACCTGTTCTACACGCTACTGTATGACGAGGGCACGGGCACCCGGGAGAAGGCCGTCGAGTTGGCCAAGGCGGCGGGCATTGCCGGGGCGGATTGGCTGAGGGGTTGGCGGGCGGCCGGCGATGACGCGGCCCTCGGCAGGCCCGGCACCACGCGCGGAAGGGTCCGGCGGGCCCTCGCGGAGGCCGGCTACCAGGGCGGAGACGATCATCTAACCGACATGTTGACCGGACTGCTCTTCGTCCGACACGTTCCCTTCCTCTACCCTGACACGCGCCCGACGCTCGCGGGGCTGAGGGCCCGAGGATACCGGCTGGGACTCATCAGCAACTGCTTTGGCGATGAAGCACACTGGCCAGCTGAGTTCGAGCTGGACGACTGCTTCGACGCGATGACCCTCTCCTGCCAAGTCGGTATGGCAAAGCCCGACCCCGACATCTACCGGCTCGCGGCCGACCAACTCAGCGTGGCGCCCGAGGAGTGTGTGTTTCTGGATGACGTCCCTTTGTATGTCGCGGGGGCGATGGCGGTGGGCATGACGGGGGTGCGGATCAATCGGTTCGACTCAGAGGGACCCTACGCCGAACACAAGTTGCCTGCGATCGAACCCGACCTGAGGATCCGCGAGCTGAGCGAGCTCGTAGCATGGCTTGATGGACGGCAGGGGGAGTAGAATGATGGAGTTCCACGCGGTGTTGTTCGATCTTGGGCAGACGCTGTTGGAGTACCCGGGGAACACGCACGAGTTCTGGCGCGAGTACCTCGAGGAGCGGCTTGCCGAGATACGAGCGACGCTCAGCGACACGGGCGCGCACATTGAGGACACGACGGAGATATTCGTTGAGCGGGCCATGGATATTGTCTGGCCCGAGCGCAAGATCAACATGTCGGGGAAGTCCTGGCATTTCGGCGAGCGGGTGCGAGCCTTGCTGGCCGCCTACGGGCGGGAGAAGTGCACGGACAGGGAGTGTGAGGAGCTGACGGACGCGTTCTACCAGCCCATCGGGGCAGCGACGAGACGATACCCGGAGACCCTAGAGGTGCTCGAGGCGCTTCGAAAGCGCGGCCTGCGGATGGCGATCATCTCCAATGCCCCGGGGGATGTGCCGGGCCGACTGCTGCGAGCGGACATGCGGCGGTGGGAGATCGAGCAGTTCTTCGATGCATTTGTGATCTCGGGCGATGTGACGTGCCGAAAGCCGAACCCGGAGTTCATGTGGGCAGCGGCGCGGGAGCTGAGGGTCGAGCCGGAGGAATGTCTCGTGGTCGGCGATTCGCTGAGGGCCGACATCGCCGGCGCGGGGGCGGCGGGGATGAAGAGTGCCTGGGTCAATCGCGAGCAGGACCACCCTTCTGCCGGTTCCCCGACGCCGGACCACACTCTCTGTCTCGTGCCCATCCCTCCGGTGTCTTTGCAGGTGGCCTAGACCGGCTCCTGAATCTCGGGCAGGTCTTTCAGCGCGGCCTCGATCTTCTCCTGTGGGTACTCGTAGTCGACCAGCTCGTCGGCCAGGTACCTCTCGTAGGCGCCGAGGTCGAAGAAGCCATGGCCGCTGTAGCCGATGAGGATGCACTTCTCCTCGCCCGTGTCCTTGCACTTGAGGGCCTCGTCGATCCCCGCGCGAATGCAGTGGGCCGTCTCCGGCGCGGGGAGGAGTCCCTCCGTTCGTGCGAACGTGAGGGCGGCCTCGAAGGTTGTGAGCTGGTGGTAAGCCCGCGGCTCGATCACCTTCTGGTTCACCAAGAGGCAGAGCTGCGGCGCGTCCCCGTGGTAGCGCAGGCCGCCGGCGTGAATGGG
>JALGXV010000065.1 GCA_029821885.1 Candidatus Hebobacteria bacterium | reverse complement strand
CGAGTGCAACCTCGAATCACACGGCGTCTCGCACTTCCTTCCCGGCAGCCTGCCCGAGTGGACCACGGCCTGTGTTGACCGGATGGCGCGCGTGGTCGAGCGAGACAAGAACCACCCCTCGGTCATCATCTGGTCGATGGGAAACGAGGCCGGCTTCGGCGACAACTTCAGGCACATGGCCGCGCGGGCACGGGAGATCGATCCGACTCGGCCGGTTCAGTACGAGCCGGCCCGGCTGGATCCCGTCACCGACATCTACTGCCCGATGTACGCCAAGATCGAGCACCTCCTCCAGTACGCGAGCCAGGAACGCAGTCGCCCGCTGATCATGTGCGAGTACGTGTTCGCCGGCGGCAACGCGGTCGGCAACCTGCAGGATTACTGGGATGTGATCGAGAGCCACAAGCACCTGCAGGGCGGGTTCATCTGGGACTGGGGGGATAAGGGTCTGCGGAAGCACGCGGCCGACGGCAGCATGTACTGGGCCTACGGCGGCGACTACGGGCCGCCCGGCACGCCCTCCAGCGGGATCTTCGTCTGCTGCGGCATCGTGGGGCCGGAGAGGGAGCCCCAGCCCGAGCTGCACGAAGTGAAGAAGGTCTACCAGTACATCAAGGCCAGCCCTGTGGAAGGCGGAGCCGACGGCCGCCTCCGAGTACGGAACAAGCACGACTTCATCACAACTGACTACGTCGATATCTCCTGGGAGCTCACATGTGATGGCGCAGTGATCCAGAGCGGCAGCCTCCCCAGGCTCTCACTGTCCCCCGGGGCGGAGTGCGACGTCACCGCCCCGTATGAGCCGCCTGAGCCGAGGCCCGGGGCCGAGTATCACCTGAAGGTGATCTTCAGCCTGGCCGAGGACACCATCTGGGCCAAGCGCGGCCATGTCGTTGCCTGGGACCAGTTCAGAGTGCCCATGGACGCGCCAGCCCCGCCGGCCGTAGCGCTGGGGAAGATGCCGCGGCTGGAGCTGAGCGATGCGCCCGCGACCGCAAACGCGTTCCAGATCGCGGGGAAAGACTTCAGAATCCTGATCGGGAAGGGGCAGCCTCTCGCGAGCGACGCATACGGCTCGATCACCTCGTTCCGATTCCGCGGCAAGGAGTTGATTGCGTCTCCACTCATCCCGAACTTCTGGCGCGTGCCGACCGATAATGACATGTGCAACCAATGGGATCGCGAGTTCGTCGAGTCCACGGGCGGCATGGATCGCAGGCAGGGCATGTGGCGCCGCGCCGGCCAGTATCGTGAGGTCACTCGCGTCGCCGCGGAGCAGCTGTCGCCTCACGTGGTCCGCGTCAGCGTTGATGCAGTACTGCCGGTTGGACAGACCGAATACCGCAACACCGAGATGTTTGGGGGCAGCACAGATCAGGTGCCCGCAGGCCCGACGAACTACCGCTGCATCTACGCCATCTACGGCAGCGGCGACGTGGTCGTCGAGAGTTCCTTCGATCCTCTCGGGATGAACCTGCCAGACCTCCCTCGCTTCGGAATGCAGATGGCCATCCCCGGGGAGTTCAGCACGATGGCCTGGTACGGACGCGGGCCCCACGAGAACTACTGGGACCGGAACACGGGGGCGGCCGTCGGCCTCTACTCGGGCCCTGTCGAGGAGCAGGGCTATCCGTACGCGCGGCCGCAGGAGAACGGCAACAAGACCGATGTGAGGTGGCTGACTCTGGTGAGCAATGATGGCTTCGGCCTACTTGCGGTCGGAATGCCGTTGCTCAGCGTGAGCGCCTGGCCCTACACGATGGCCGACCTGGAGCGGGCCCGGCACATCAATGAGCTGCCTCCGCGCGACACGATCACGCTCAACCTGGACTACAGGCAAATGGGGGTGGGAGCCGATGACGGCTGGGGGGCCCGGCCGCACCCGGAGTACTGCCTGCCCTGTCAGCAGTACAGCTACCGGTTCCGCCTGCGGCCCTACACCCCGGATATGGGCGACGCTAATACCGTCGCGCGGATGAGCATCGAGCTGAAACCGTCTCCCGAGGAGGAAGGGGGCTAGATGTATCTCAGTTGCTCCACCTGCGTCTACGGTGACCTCGACCTGCGCGATGCACTGGACCGCATTGACGGCCTCGGCTTCGGCGCCTTCGACCTCTTCGCATTGGAGAACATGGGGCAGGTCTGGCCGTCGCGGCTAGCTGCAGGCGATCTTGACTCAGCGGCGATAGCACACACCATCCGCGAGTCAGGGCTTCGGGTGTCGTCTTTCAACTGCGGCTTCAGTCGGGCGCTGAACGACCCCGATCGGTCTGCGCGCAACCAGGTGGAAGCGGAGTTCAGAGCCCTGGTCGAGCTTGCGGCATCGGTCGAGTGCTCGGTCTTCACCGTGCAGACCGGCGGCTACGACAACACGATCGGCCGGGTGGAGTCCTTCGACCGCGCGCTGGAGGGGCTGCAGCGACTCGTGTCGATCGGACACGGGTCAGGCATTCCGCTCAGCTTTGAGCCTCACTGGGGCGCGGTGGTGGAGAAGCCGGCCGATGCCCTCTACATGGTCAAGCGGCTGTGGCCGGGTGTCGGGATCACCTATGACCCCAGCCACTTCGTCATGCAGACCGACATCGGTTCGCTGACAGACACGGAGCCACTACTTGAGTACTCTGTCCACGTCCACGTCCGCAATGCATCCCCGGGGAAGATGCAGGTCAGCATGGACGAAGGCGTGGTCGACTTCGCGTGGCTGGTCCGATCTCTGCAGGAACGCGGCTACGAGGGCGCGGTAGCGATAGAGTATCTGGAATCCGCCGAATCAGAGGCAGTGAAGCTGCGCGACGAACTCATATCGCTCGGGGTGCCCACATAGGCGACCTCGCGCGACGACCGGGGAGGCGTTCGAGTTCGCCGCACTGGAGGGATGACACATGGGCGAAGTTGCTCTGAACCCTGCCGACGCGGTCATCGTAGTGGACGTGCAGAATGACTTCTGTCCCGGCGGCCCGCTCCCGATTCGGGAGGGAGACCAAGTCGTGCCCGTGCTCAATCGCTGGATCGCCGCGGCCGGCAATGCCGGCGCGAAGATCGTCGTCTCTCGCGACTGGCACCCGCCGACGCATTCGAGCTTCAAGGAGTACGGCGGCGTGTGGCCGCCCCACTGTGTGCAGAACACGGAGGGCGCCGACTTCCACCCGGACCTGAACGTACCGGCAGAGGCCATCATCGTCACCAAGGGCGACAAGGTCGACCGCGACCAATACTCGGACTTCGAGGGAACGGGGCTCGGGGAGCGGCTCAAGGAACAGGGCGTCAGGCGCGTATGGGTCGGTGGGCTGGCACTGGATGTGTGCGTGCGCGCGACGGTCCTGGACGCGCTCAAGCTCGGCTTCGAGGTCCGTGTCATCAGAGCCGGCACGCGCGCCGTGGAAGTGCAGCCGGGTGACGGCGATCGCGCGCTCGAGGAGATGAGCGAGGCCGGCGCCATCATCGAAGAGGGGGAACTGGCGCCTGATGTCTGACCCAGGGCAGGAGAATCCGGCGCGATCCGCGCTCTTTACCGACCTCTACGAGCTCACGATGGCGGCGGCCTACCACGCAGAGGGGATGGAGGCCCTCGCCGTCTTCGAGCTGTTCTTCCGCGGGCTCCCCAATAGCCGCAACTACGTCGTCGCGGCCGGCCTCGACGACGTGCTCGACTACCTCGAGCGCTGGCGCTTCACTGAAGAGGACATCACGTATCTTGCGGCCCAGATTCCCATGCCGACCGGCTTCGCCGATGCACTGCGGCGCCTTCGGTTCGTCGGCGACGTCCACGCGGTGCCCGAGGGCACGGTAGTCTTCGGGAACGAGCCGCTTGTCCAAGTCATCGCGCCCATCATCCAAGGCCAGATCGTGGAGACCTTCGTGCTCAACCAGGTTCACTTCCAGAGCGTCGCGGCCACGAAGGCCGCTCGGGTGGTCTCTGCAGCCGCGGGGCGTCAAGTCGTCGACTTCGGCTCCCGCCGCGCTCACGGTACCGACGCGGCCCTGAGGGTCGCTCGCGCCAGCTACCTCGCCGGAGCCGCGGGGACGTCGAACGTGCTCGCAGGCAAGAGGTACGGGATGCCGGTCGTCGGGACGATGGCACACAGCTACATCCAGGCACACGACGACGAGGCAGAGGCATTTGAGGCATTCGCCCGTCTGCACCCGAGGACCACGTTGTTGGTCGACACGTCAGACACGCTGGCGGCGGTTGGGAAGATCATCGAGCTCAGTCGCAGGCTCGGCGACAAGTTCGACATCGGGGCGATCCGGCTCGACTCCGGCAACTTCGGCCACCTCGCGAAGGAATCCCGCGCGCTTCTGGACGAGGCCGGCATGCGAGACGTTCGGATATTCGCGTCGGGCGGATTGGACGAGTGCGACATCGCGGCACTGATCGAAGGTGGCGCGCCCATCGACGGCTTCGGAGTAGGCACCAAGCTGGCCGTATCCGCGGACGCGCCTTCTCTCGATATGGCCTACAAGCTCGTCGAGTACGACGGCCGGCCTCGCACCAAGCTGTCGGCCGGCAAGGTGATCTGTCCGGGTCGGAAGCAGGTGTTCCGCCTATGCGATGGGGAGCGAATGAAGCAAGACGTCATCGGCCGCCACGACGAGGACCTGCCCGGCCGGCCGCTCCTCGAGCCGGTCATGGCCGGCGGAAAGCGTCTTCCTGCGGGCCGTGTATCTCTGGAAGCAGCGCGCAGCCACTGCCAGGCCCAGTTGGCTCTTCTTGCTGAGCCGCTGCGGGCGCTGAAACGGGCCGACGAACCCTACCCTGTGACGTTTAGCGACCTTCTCGAGAGCGACTTGGCACTGATCACGCAACCACGTGCCCCCGAGCCGTGACCTCACGCGATCTGTATGACGTGGGTCGCTAGACCCCGGCCATGCGCTTCACGAACTCGAAGAAGGCCTGCTTCCTCTCAGTATTGAGGCCCCAGTTGACCGGCAGGCTCTGGTAGCCGTCCCGGTAGTTGTTCTGACCAGGGTCGAAGTAGCCCCACGACGCGTACTCCGACACCGCGGCCAGCATGTTGTTCTCCGGCTGGTCGAAGTCGAAGTGGTCGTCCTCATTGAAGAGGATGGGCATCGGCCGGTACGTGGGCAGCGCGCGTGTCTGCCGCACCATCTCCGCGATCCGATCCGGGTCTTCGACGCCATTGCCGTGCACCAGAACGAAGTCCGAAACCGCGACGACGCGCTCGCCTGGGATACTGCCCCCGCCATAGCTCGTGCCGACCAGAAGCCGCCGGCCATCGCGAGTTGCCTGCTTCACTCGCTCGACCAGCTCGTGAACCCGGTGCGGCTGCAGTATCTCGTGTTCGTACCGCGGCACATCGCACTCGTTGTTCACCTCGATGAGGACGTTCGTGAAGCCATTCTGCAGCACCCAGTTGACGCCAATGTCCAACGCTTTCCTGACGGCGGCCTCGTCCCGAAAGCGCTCGTCTTGCCCAAAGTAGAAGAGCCCGAGGATGACGACCAGGTCGAGTTCGTCGGCCCTGGATACGACTCGCCGCAGTCGGTCTTCGTACTCGGGGCGCAGCTCGCCCTCCTCCGTCCAGCCGCTGTTGTGCCATGGCTGCGGCTCGCCATAGCCCCTCGGATTGCCGCCTTGCACGTTGATGGTGAAGGCGAGCAGCCCGTGCTCTCGGTACAGGGGCAGCGCGGCCAGGAACTCAGTCACATTGCGCTCTGCATCCCACTCCCCCGTGTCCGGGTAGACCCACTGCTGCCGCGTTTCGGGGTTGAGATCGTCGAAGGCCGCCTGCACCATCCGGCTGTTGAGCAGCAGACCCTCGATCTTCATGCCATTGAAGCTGCGGCCTCGGTAGGTGGCCTCACCGTTAATCAGGAAGCCCTCGTCCTCGATGGAGATTCGTGTCTTGCCTGGCATCTGACTCCCGCCCAAGTTGTTGGAACTCTCTTGCCCGTGCGCCGCTGGCCTCCTGCCGACAGCCGACCGGGCAGCGCGCGTATTGGCGCCGCGATTCAGGGGCGGCCGCTACCGTTTCCGTGAACGAGGTGGTAGAATCGGACGACGTCCAGCGCACACCTCATCGATGAACCAGGCAGGAGAGACAAGCACCCGTGATCACAGAGAGACAGGCCCGGCAGGCCCAGCAGCGCGCCCTCGAGATGCTGTCACGCGCCGGCGTCGTGCTGACCGAGAAGGAGCAGCACGCGATCGAAGTGGTGGACTTCGGACTTGGAGACCTCGATTCAACTGGCCTCGAGGTGGTCACGTTCGTGAACAACGAGCGCTACTGCGCGAAGGAACTGGTCCTGTTCGCCCGGCAGACGTGCCCCGAGCACCGGCACCCTCCCGTGGGCGCCGATCCGGGGAAGCAGGAGACGCTCCGGTGTCGCTGGGGGACGGTCTACCTGTACACAGAGGGCGAGTCGAGCTCGGACGTCAAGGCGCGCGTGCCGGTGGATCGCAGCCCCTACTACACGGTCTTGCACCAGGTCCAACTGCAGCCCGGCGAGCACCATACCTTCCCGCCCAACACTCTTCACTGGTTCCAGGCCGGGGACGAGGGCGCCGTGATAGCGTCGTTCTCCAGCACCAGCCGAGACAAAGGGGACATCTTCACCGACCCGCGCGTGAGGCGGACACCTGAGATCGTGCCGGACTAGCCCAGGCGGCCCCCAGCAGAGCAGAGACGGGAGGAAGCTGTGAAGCATCTCAGGCACGCCGTGATGATCTCCTTGATGGGCCGGCCAGCTGACCGTTTCCACGAGTACCAGCCTGCGCGGCCGGGTGCTGATTGCGTTCAGCAGGCATGGGCAGGTCCACGGCCCTCACTCAGCCGACTCATTCGGGTCCCGTGAGCGTGGTCCCCCTGATGATCGTCCTGTGCTTCTGCGCTGCTTCAATGGGCTGACTGGTCGGCTGGCGGGGGGCCTCTGAGATAGCCGAGGTGAAGTAGCTTGCGCCTGAGCTCAGGGGTCATCTCCACCCGCGGGGGAGGCCCCGGTCGGAGCCCGCTGCGCCATTCACTCTGGCGATGCAGCCACTGGGCGATGAGCTGGTCGCAGTACTTGGTGCGCACGGGCATGCTCTCGCAGAGGTCATGGAGTTCATCCGGGTCTGTGTGCGTATCCCACAGGCCCACTGAGCCCTCTGCAGCATTCTCCCGCGGGAGCACCGAAACGTCGAGGACGCGCTTGTACCCATCCTCGTCGAGGACGCCCACGAGGTCGAGGTCGTGGCTGTCCCAGAAGGCGGTCTCCCCGAACACGTGGCGCGGGCTGTCTTCGACCGCGCCCTGGGCGATGTGCGCGAGATCAGTGCCGACGAGATCGTAGTCCAGATCGGGACTGAGCCCTGCCGCGGCCAGCACGGTCGGCAGGACGTCCAACATGCTGACCCTGTCCGGCACTCGTACACCGACCAATCGCCCCTGTGGGTAGCGGACGATGAGGACTACCTGCATCTCCTGGCGGGACAGGGTGTAACCATGGCTGCAGGTATTGTGCTCGCCGAATGATTCTCCGTGGTCTGACACCAGTATTAGCAGAGCGTCATCGAATCGACGCAGACTGTGCACCATCTCGAGGAATGCGGCGAATCCTTCGTCTGCTTCCAGTACCTCCGCATCGTAGAGGTCGATCAGGTGCTGGAAATCCTCTGCCGAAAGCCCCGGGCGGATCGGGGAAATGTCCCGCAGAGTAGCTGGCTCGTCACCCCACCGGTCTGGGAAGCCGCGATCGAACAGCTGCCGGTGCTCGGGACCGGGTGTGTACGGCTCGTGGGGCTTCATCGCGTGCACGTAGACGAAGACGGGCTGGCCGGTATCCCAGTTCGCCAGCAGGTCTCCAGCCACTTTGCTCGCCCATTTCCCGGTGAACGGCTCTGTGAAGATGAACCTGTCGTAACCTTGGTCGAAGCCGGCGTGCTGTGAGACCTGGTGGTTAGTGGTCACACACAGCGTCCCGTAGCCGGCCTCGTGCAGAATCTCGGGGAGTAGAACCGGCCAGTCTTCAAGAAGGTCTGATTTGTGCATCGCCCGATGCACGCTCGGATAGAGGCCTGTTAAGATCGTCGCCACCGAGGGCCTGGTCCAGGTGGAGGGAGTGTGGGCCTCTTCGTAAACGGTAGCCTCGGCTGCGAACGCGTCCATCATCGGCGAAGTCGCTCGGTCGTATCCGTAGCAGCCGAGATGATCGGGGCGAAGCGCATCGATCAGGTAGATGAAGATATCAGGTCGCCTTTCTGGCGGTACGACGGGCCAGCGCCTTCGCGGCCGGTCAACTTGCAGGCGACTCGGTAAGAACGGCCGAGGTCCTCCGGGCAGGTCCACGCTAAGGACAGGTTTGACGACCGCGCGGAGCCGGGTTTCCGCCGACGCCCGCAGCACGTGCCACAACGTTTCCTTCGAGGCGATCGCGAAGCGATGGCCTCCCTCCGCGCCGACATCACGGGCGTACGGCCCGACCGGCCCGATGTGGAGGCCGATGTTGCTTCCCTCCTGCCAGCTCAAGAACTCCAGCGGCTGCGAACCGCCCTCCCCAACGAGCTCCAAAGCGCACGCGACGTGACCGGTCGCGCCCTCCTCGAGGGAGCGACGGCATACAGTGCCCTTCACCTCGATGCAGACGAGCTTGCCATCCCAAGCGTCAAGGCGAAACTCAACGGCCGTGACGGGACGCTTCTGGCCGCCTGCCGGGAACAGCGGCCGCACGGTGCGCTGTGCTACGATCCCGTCTTCATCGGTAGACAGCGTGATCGTCGCGCTCATCACAGAGTCGGCCCATGGCTTGTGCCAGGCCGCCGTCGCAAGGAGAACTCCAGCGGCTGCGAGAGGCGCGATCACGCGAAGCCGAAGGCAAGTGTCGCGAATGCCGCGAGCCTGCACAGGCTGTCCTCCCCCTTTGCCCAGCACCATCCGTTGACGATCCGGCGACGCGAGCTACCGCGCGGAGATGGCGCTTGACGCCGCGCTGGCGCCGCGTGCCAAGTCTGGTCCGACCGCAACGGCCACTTTCACAGGGGCCGAGCTGATTCCTGCCGAATCCAAGTCCCGCACATCGCGGTCGCCACTGTCTCCACTGACTGTCTCCCCGGTCATCTGTATGCACTTACCTCCCGCTTACCGCCGCAGATCCGAGGCCACGCGCCGAGGCCGGCGAGAGACTGCCTGGCGAGGACTCGCGCCGAGGACCTCGAGAACTGCATCCGGGGAGGCGTCCCGGCACTCACCTCGCCCCATCTCTGGGAGAATCTCGCCCGAGCGGGCCGCTCGTCAGACCGAAGGCTGTGGCACTGTGACCATTGCTCTCCGGGCCTTGCACGGAGCCACGAGCGAGGTGTAGAATATCCCTTGCAGATCGGATCTGGCGCGCTGGCGCCACCTCGGGCAGCACCTGCTGGCGCTTCCCCTCCTGTGCCCGAAGCGGATTGCGATAGGTCCTGAGCTCACATGGTCCACTCGTCTGGCCCGCCGGGAGGTGGGAGAAGGCATAGCATGCGAACAGCGCTCTGCGCTCTGTTGCTCCTGGCCACATCCCTGAGTCTGTCGCCGGCGCTCGGAGAACTCGCTCCCGGACGCGGGCTGGGTGCGCGCCCCCCAACCCCGGCCGAGCAGGCCTACATCGACGCTGTCTACACTCAGACTACAGACGTGGTGCCGAGCCGGCTTGCCCGCGCGCGGGAGGGTCTGGAGAGGCGGGCGGCCGCGCAGCGCGGCGAGCCGCTGTCGGCGGCCGACGGCCTGCCCTCGGCGGTCGACAATAGCACCCTTCCCTACTTCCCGCCGATTCGGAGCCAGGGCAGCCAGGGCTCGTGCACGGCCTGGGCGTCGTGCCACTACTACAACACGTTCGCACAGGCGTTCGATGAGGGTCACGACGTGTCGGGCGGCGATGACAACCACATCTGCAGCCCCGCGTTTCTCTACCCCCTCATCAACGGCGGGTACGACTGGGGAGCGTCGACCCAGTACGCGATGGGCCGCCTGAACGACCTTGGCTGCTCGAGCTGGGCGCTGATGCCGTACTCGGCCAGCGACTGGACATCCTGGCCCTCCGAAGCGGCCTGGGTGCAGGCGCTGAACAACCGGACGCAAGACCCCCATTGGATCGACGGCTCCACAGCGTCCGGCATCGACGAGATCAAGCAGCATCTGGCGAACGGCAACCTGGCCGTGACCGACTTCTCGGTCTACAGCACCTGGTATGACTACTATCCCGCCGATATGCCGGGCATTGACAGCAACGTGTACTACGCTCCTGATGGCGAAGTGGAAGGCGGCCATGCGGTGACTGTCGTCGGATACGACGATAGCAAGGCCTATGTGGACCACCGCGATGGAGAGACGCACCACGGCGCCTTTCTGGTCGCGAACTCGTGGGGCACGTGGTGGGGTGTCCCCAACAGCACCGGTGCCGGAGAGGGCGGGTTCTTCTGGGTCGCGTACCACATGTTCCTCGACGGAACATTCGGCCCATGGGGGTACTATAACGATGACCGGCCGGACTACCGGCCGCGTCTCTACGCCGTCGTCGGCGTGAACCACCCGGAGCGCTGGGACCTACGGCTCCGCGGGAGTGTCGGGGAGTGGCATTCCCACGATGTCATCTATTACGCCGGCGGCGACCTCGCCGTGGCCGACGACAAGCGGATTGCGGTGGATCTGACCGACGGGATCCCACACCTGCCGGGCGACGGCAGCGGACTGCTGTCGGCCGATCTCTATGTGTGGAGCGGCTCATACTATGACGCTACGCTGACGAGCGCGGATTACTTCGCAGATCTGGACGAGGACGGAAGCTACGACGCGTACTCGTCGGCCGACCCAACGCTCACAGTCCAGCCGGGGCAATGGGGCTACGCCTACGCCGGCCTCGGCCACAGCTTCTCCGTCACGGCTGCGGATTCAAACCCCTCGACCGTCGCCTCGCGAGGCACAGCGAATCTGTCCGCAGAGTACGTGGACAGCGCGGGTCACAGCGTGGCGCAGTGGGAGTGGAGCGACGGTGGCGCAGGCGGGCTATTCGCCCCATCGCGGTACGTGCAGAACCCGACCTATACCGCGCCACCCAATGACGGCTACTCGGACATCATCGTCACCCTTGCCGTGACAGCGACCTGCGATGGCGAAGACGCCCTGCTCGCCAGCGATTCGACGACACTCACGGTGCTGGCGAGTCGGGTGAGGTTCGAGGATATCGGTGCGACGCTGAACCTGCCTAACAGCGTTTGCTCGGCGTGGGGCGACTATGACGATGACGGGTACCCGGACCTGTACATTGGGGCGGCCTGGGGCCAGCATCGCTGCGTGCTGCTCCACAACGATGGGGATGGTGGGTTCACGGACGTGACGGTAGCGATGGGTCTGCGCATCGATCCGCAGTACTGGGAGGATGACGGCGCCGCCTGGGGTGACTTCAACAACGACGGCAGGCTCGACCTGATAGTCTCAGGTGGCAACCACAACCCCATCCTCTACAGGAATGATGGCAGTGTCTTCACAGACGTTGGCGGGCCCGCAGCCGGCTTCGTCGACCAGGCAGTAACTCACGAAGCGGGCCGCGGTGTTGCCTGGGGCGACTACGACGGCGACAACTGGCTCGACGTCTATATCAGCTACGTGTACACGAATCTCTCTCGGCTGTACCGGAACAACCGGGACGGCACGTTCACCGTGGTCAATGACGAGGCCGGCATGGGATTCGTTCCCGC
The DNA here is from genome assembly GCA_029821885.1 of Candidatus Hebobacteria bacterium. Lineage (GTDB taxonomy): Bacteria > Armatimonadota > Hebobacteria > Hebobacterales > Hebobacteraceae > Hebobacterum. The sequence goes on along the minus strand of JALGXV010000065.1, from coordinate 1,990 downwards.
CCCGCACTCGATGCAGAGCGCCTGGGCCGACTACAACAACGACGGCCTGCTCGACCTGCTGGTGTCGCGCCTGCGGGACGCCACCGGCTCGGGGAATCCGCCGAGGCTCTACATGAATGACGGCGACGGAACCTTCACCGACATGGCGGCCGCCGCCGGCCTCTCGGGCGTTCCCGATGTCCCTGACAACCAGAGCGGGGTGGCCTGGGGTGACTACGACAACGACGGCTGGCTCGACCTCTACCTTTCCCCGAACCATGGCCGGCCCCACTGGCTCTTCCACAACAACGGCGATGGCACGTTCAGCAGGGACTGGAGTATATCCATCAACTCCATGCCCGCATATGGCGTAGCCTGGGGTGATTACGACAATGACGGATTCCTCGACCTCGCGGTCGCAACCGAAGGCGTGAACAACCCTATCGTTCTTTGGCACAACAATGGCGATGGGACGTTCACGCAGAGTTCGCAGGCCGAGGGGATGACCGCGATGCGCGACTTCCGGAGCGCAGCCTGGGCGGACTACGACAGAGACGGCGCGCTCGACTGGGTCGCGACGGTGAGCGGAGGCATGGAGACTTACTCATGTCTCTACCACAATGAAGGCACGCCGGCAGACGGGAACTGGCTGGGGGTCCGCGCCCTTACGAGCGCGACCGGCGACGCCACCGACGGCAGCCCGGTGCGCGATGCCCTCGGCGCGCGGGTGGACGTGAACCTGGACAACGACTCGACCTTCCCCCCCTATCGGACACTGATGCGCACGATCGACGGCGGGTCGAGCTTCATGAGCCAGAACGAGCAGGTCGCGCACTTCGGTGTGGGATCGGCGACTACCGTGGCCGTGCAGGTCGCCTTCCCCGACGGGAGCATCGTGACGGAGACGGACGTCGCGATCAACCAGCAGATCGTCGTGCGAGACGAGGAGCATTGGTTCGGCGCGGTGGAGGGCGTGGTGACGGAGTACGTGTCCGGCGCGCCGGTGTCCGGGGCTTCAGTGGCCTGCGCCCATTTGACGACCATCACCGATTACGACGGGAGCTACTACATCGACCGTGTGCCGGCCCGTGCCGACCTGCCCGTGCGCGCCTGGTCGGAGGAGTACGAGTACCGGGCGATCGCCGGGGTCTCCATACCGGTCTCGGGAGTGGTGACTGTCGATATCGGTGTCATACCTGTGGGCTATGGCGTAATCCAGGGCGTGGTGACAGACGCGCAGAGCTCTGACCCCGTAGAAGGCGCCACGGTGAGCTGCGGAGAGCCCGTGACGACGGACGCGGCCGGCGAGTACGTCTTCTACGTGGCGGCGGGAAGCAGCTACCTGGTCAGTGTCAGCGCACCGGAGTACAGCACGCAGAAGATCCCCGTGGCGTCGATCGGACACGGCGAGATCGTCCAGCTCGACATCGAGCTGGATACGGTGCAGTATGGCTCGATCGGCGGCGTCGTGACTGATGCAGACTCTGGATCTCCTCTCCCCGGAGCCATGGTGAGAGCCTGCTGCGTGCCGGATCCCGCGACGCAGGTCGAGGTCTGCTACGAGACGACAACTGGCGGTGACGGGACGTATCTCATATCTGATGTGCCGGCCGGCAGTGGGTACACCGTGACGGCTTCGGCGGACGGCTACTACTCGTCCTCCGAGGAGGAGGTCGCGGTTGCGGCGGAGGCACTCACCGAGATCGACCTCGGCCTCACGTCGGAGTTCGAGGACGTACCCGCAGGGGACTGGGCATTCGAGTCTGTGGGAGCATGTGTCGAGGCCGGTGTAGTCACCGGATACGAGGACGGCACGTACCATCCGGAGTTCGACGTCACGCGTGATCAAATGGCGGTGTACATCTCCCGCGCCCTCGCCGGCGGAGACGCCAGCGTGCCGGAGTTCAGCGGGAGCCCGACCTTCCCGGACGTTCCGGAGGGACACTGGGCGCTCAAGTACGTCGAATACGCGGTGAGCGAGGATATTGTCTCTGGATACGAAGACGGCACC
>JALGXV010000317.1 GCA_029821885.1 Candidatus Hebobacteria bacterium | reverse complement strand
GAGGCGTGCGCGCGGCTGTGGCGGCCGGGCACAGCCTGGGCGAGTTCAGCGCTTGGGTGGCCGCTGGGGCGCTGGAGTTCGAGCCCGCGCTGAGACTCGTTCGGCGCCGCGGCGAGCTCATGGAGGAAGCGGCGGAGCGCAACCCAGGTGGGATGCTGGCAGTCCTGGGCCTTCAGGACGATGTCGTCATCGAGGTATGCGAGCGGGCGCAAGGCGCCGGTCGCGTCCTCCCCGCCAACTTCAATTCGCCGGGGCAGATTGTGGTGTCGGGCGAGCCGCCAGCTCTGACGGAAGTCGCCAGCCTGGCCCAGGCAGCGGGGGGAAAGACAATCCCACTGCGAGTCTCGGGGGCCTTTCATTCTCCACTGATGGACGATGCAGCGTATGAGTTCGGCCGACTTCTGGCAGAGGTGCCACTCCACGACCCTCTGATTCCAGTGATCGCCAATGCGACTGGCGAGCCGGTTACCGACGCGGACGCGGTTCGCCAAGCGATGGCGCGCCAGATGACAAGTCCTGTCCTGTGGACCGCGTCCGTCCGTCGCATGATTGCAGCGGGAACCGATGTCTTCCTCGAGGTTGGGCCCGGCAAGGTCCTGACTGGTCTCATGCGGCGCATTTCGGCGCAGGCGCGGGCCCTCCCGGCCGGCACAATGGCACATCTCGATTCCATCGTTGAGGAGGTCATCTCGTGACAGGAGGCGATGGCAGCGGATCTACGCGCGCGGTCTCGCTGGTGACCGGCGCACGGCGGGGCATCGGCCGAGTGATCGCTCTGCGACTGGCGGCCGCGGGTCCGGTGGCGCTCAACGACGTGGAGCAGGCGAGGGATGAACTGGACGCTGTGGCGGAGGAGGTGCGGAGGGCCGGGGGAGAGACCATCGTGGTTCCGGGTGACGTGACCGATGGCGAGCAGGTGAACACGATGGTGAAGCAGGTCACAGCAGAAGCTGGCCGCCTCGACGTGCTCGTCAACAACGCCGGAATCACTCGCGATGGGCTTCTCGTGCGAATGACAGATGATCAATGGCGCTCTGTGCTGGAGGTGAACCTGACGGGCGCTTTCCTCTGCAGCCGAGCCGCCGCCAAGGTCATGCTTCGCCAGCGGTCGGGCCGGATCATCAACATGGCCTCTGTCGTAGGTCTCATGGGTAACGCAGGGCAGGCCAACTACTCCGCCTCCAAGGCCGGGCTGATCGGGTTGACCAAGTCGATGGCCAGAGAGCTGGCGCCCCGCGGGATAACCGTCAACGCCATCGCGCCGGGCTTCATCATTTCGCCCATGACAGACGAGCTGAGTGAGGAGGCCAGGGAGAGGCTGCACGCTCTCATACCACTGGGCCGACTCGGTTCCGCCGAGGACGTTGCGGAGGTGGTGGCCTTTCTCGCCTCTGCGGCGGCCGGGTACATCACCGGGCAGGTGCTGCAGGTTGACGGCGGGATGCATATGTGATATGCCTCTAGCCCGATGGGAGGATTGATGGGAGATAGAGGAGCCGGAGTCCTCTGATCACAGCGCAGGTTACACTCCCAGGGAGGTCGCTACACATGGACGAAGCCATCTTCGAGGAAGTCCGGACGCTGGTCGCCGAGCAGTTGGGGGTCGAGAAGTCGGTTGTCACTGCTAACGCGTCCTTCGAGGATGACCTCAGAGCCGATTCGCTCACTCTCGTGGAGCTGCTGATGGCTCTCGAGGAGCGATTCGGACTGCCTGACATTCCAGAAGAGGAAGCAGACAAGATCAAGACCGTCGGCGACGTAGTGAACTACGTCGCAGCCAAGAAGACCAGCAGCTGACGGCACCGGCACTCCCGCGCCAGTGAGTTCGCCTCGCGGTGGCTCGGGCGCGAGGACACCGTGTAGCCGTTCACAGGAAGGCCCATGGAGCGGCGCGTCGTCGTCACCGGCATGGGTGCAATCACTCCCCTTGGGATTGGCGTGGAGCCCACCTGGGAGGCAATGCGCTCCGGCCGGTCCGGCATAGCGAAGATCACCCTATTCGACGCATCGGCCTTCTCCTCTCAGATTGCGGGGGAGGTCCGCGCGTTCGATCCGACCGCGTGGCTGGAGCCGGGGGAGGTGCGCCACACCGACCGGTTTGTCCAGTTCGCCGTCGGCGCGAGCACGATAGCTGTGGACGATGCTCGTCTCGACTTCGACAAGGTTGACCGCGATCGCGTGGGCGTCCTCATCGGATCCGGGATCGGGGGGACCTGGACGTGGGAGGAGCAGCATCGCAACCTACTGGAGAAGGGCCCACGCCGCATCAGTCCCTTCTTCATCCCCATGCTCATCACGGATATGGCCTCCGGCCAAGTGGCCATGCGATATGGCGCGAGGGGGCCCAACACCGCCGTCACGACCGCTTGCGCAACAAGCGCGCACGCCATCGGCGACGCGGCCGAGATCATCCGCCGCGGGGCCGCCGACACCATGATCGCTGGTGGCGCGGAGGCCGCCGTGTCGCCGCTCTCGCTGGGCGGGTTCTGCGCAATGCGCGCGCTGTCCAGACGCAACGACGAGCCCGAAAGGGCGAGCCGGCCTTTCGACCGGGACCGCGACGGCTTCGTCATGGCGGAGGGCGCCGGCATCGTGGTGCTTGAGAATCTCGAACACGCCAGGCGGCGGGACGCGCCCATCCGCGGCGAGGTAGTGGGCTATGGCATGAGCGCCGACGCCTACCACGTGACGCAGCCGCAGCCCGATGGCGACGGTATGGCGCTGGCCATGGACGCCGCCCTGAGGCACGCCGGGCTACGGCCCGATGAGGTGGACTATATCAACGCACATGGCACCGCGACTCCCGTGGGTGATCCAGCCGAGACGCGTGCGATAAAGAGCGTGTTCGGCGATCATGCCCGCGCGGTTGCCATCAGCTCGACCAAGTCCGTTACCGGACACCCGCTCGGCGCGGCCGGCGCGGTTGAGGCTATCGCCTGCCTGTGCGCCATGAGAGACGCGATTGCCCCGCCAACGATCAACCTCGACGACCCCGATCCAGAGTGCGACCTGGATTATGTGCCAAACGAGGCGCGTGAGATCGAAGTGCGGACTGCCATGACCAACTCCTTCGGCTTCGGTGGCCACAACGCGACTCTCATTCTTAGGGTCATCGACTGAACACGCTCGCTGCCGCGCGTGGTCAGCGAGAAGGCTGGAGCCAGCAAGATGGCGATCCGAGCGGCCATTCTCGATGTCGACGGGACGGTCGCAACCTGTCCATATGACTTCGACGGCATGCGTACCGCCGTGGGTGAGATCGCCGCTCGCCGCGGCCTCGACACGCACTCCCTCGAGCCCACGGGAGTCATCGAGCAGATAGGCCGCGCAGCAGAGCTTCTGGCCGGGGAGGGGGCTGCCTTCACGTCGGAGGCCGAGGCCGCCGTGGCCGACATCGAGACTGCTGCCGCACCCAGAGCGACTCTCCTGCCGGGAGCAACCGATGCGCTCGCCGAGTTGAAGCGAAGCGGTGTGACCCTGGGGCTTATCACGAGGAACTGCCGAGCGGCCGCGGAGATCGTTCTGCGGCGCGTTCAGGGATA
>JALGXV010000316.1 GCA_029821885.1 Candidatus Hebobacteria bacterium | reverse complement strand
CGGGGGCGTCGATCTTCTGGTCCTTCGTGATAACGGTACAGCCCTCCGCGCCGCGCTTCAGCGCCACCACCTGCGGGCCCCGTTCGAGCAGCGCGCGGCAGGCGTCGTCCGCGCCGCTGACGCCGGTGAGCAGCTCGGCCTCTGCGCCACTGGGCAGCACGACGTAGGCGGCCTCGACCACGGGGCCGCAGATCCTCCGGAGCGCCTCCTTTCCGCCGAGAAGCTCGGGGCGGAGGTTCGGGTCGAAGCTCACCCGGCCGCCGGCGGCCTTGGTGAACTCCACCGCCCGGTAGCACTTGCTGCGCATCTCCTCGCTGACGGACAGGGATGAGCCGCAGATGTGAAGGAACTGGACGCCGTCGACGTAATCAGCGCTCAACGCTGGCATCTGGCCGGCCGCCGCGTGCGCGATGTGGTAGAGGAAACGGCGGCTCCCATCGGAGAAGTAGGTGACGAAGGCGACGCCGGTGGCCCTATCCGGCACACGGGGGCAGAGCGTGACATCCAGACCATCGGCCCGAAGGCGGTCGAGCAGGCAGGCGCCGAAGTCATCGTCGCCCACGGCCCCGATGAACCCAACGCGGTGCCCCAGGCGGGCGGCCTGGTCGGCGAAGATGGCTGGTGCGCCGCTGGGGAACGGGCCCACGAACTCCGATGCCTTGTCGAGCGGATCGTCGATGCGGGTCCGCATGACCTCGACGAGGGCCTCTCCGATCGCGACGATCTCCAGGGCCATGATGATGCTTCCTCCGACGGTCTCTGTAACCTCGGTGGTGATTCCTTGTACTGCCCGCAGAACCTTCTGGAGAGCATTTTCCGGCGCGTCGGGGAATGGGCTGGAAGCTGGATCGTCTGGATGAATGAAGGACGGGAGAACGTGGAGGAGCTGGTGCTCCGGGCGCAGTCCGGGGATGTCGAGGCGTTCGAGGCGCTGTACCGGCAGAACCAGGCAGGCATATACGCGTTCATAGGCCTGGCAGGCGCTGCCGCGCCTGAAGCGGCCGGGCGCCTTCCGGGGTTGGCTGCACCGCATCGCCGCAAACCTGGTGAGGGACGAGGTGAAGTCGGGCCGCGCGCGACTGGAGGTGACTGAGACATCACTGGCGCCGGAAGACCAGGAGGCGCCGCGGCTGGATAACCCCGCGGCCGAATGCGAGCAGCCTGAGCAGCAGCTTCTCTCGGGCGAGATGAGCCAAGAGGTGTGGTCTGCGCTGGACGAGCTATCGGCCGAGCAGCGGGCGGCAGTTGTGATGCACCATATGGAGGGGATGTCCGTGGCAGAGATCGCCGAGGCGATGGGGGTTCGCCCGGGGACGATCATGTCTCGGCTGGCGCGGGCGCGGGAGGCACTCAGAGCGCGCCTCAGCCAGTATGTGGAGGGGTCAGATGAATGAGCGGAATCATGTAACTGATGACCTGGCCGAGTACGCAGTCGGTGCGCTGCGCGGAGGGGCGAAGGCGCGCGTTGAGGGGCATCTGCGGGACTGCGCCGATTGTCGCAAGGAGCTTGCCGCTCTCGAGCGCACCGGGGAGTTGCTGAGCAGTGTGACGCTGGAAGGTGCTCCGGCGGGCACGTGGCAGGCAGTGCGCGGCCGCATCGCGAGCCGCGCTCCTGCGCCGGCACGCCCGCGTCTCGCTTGGGCCCTCGCCGCGGGGGCCGCGGCGCTCCTGGTCATCGTAATCGGGCTCACCTTCGTGCTGGGGCCCGTCGGCGATGTGGAGCCATACGTCATCGTCGAGCCCGATGATGAGATGCTCGTGACGATCGAGGGCCGTCTGCCCGCCACCTGGGCGGCCCCGCTCGCCGACGAGGCGGCCATCGGGCTGCGCTTTGCGTACCTGGAGGAAGACGGATGAGGATACGGATTCTCGCCGCGCTTTCGCTTACGGCTCTCGTTGCGTGGCCCGGGTTCGGTGCCGCTCCGTGGGGCGAGGTCTGGGAGAGCGAAGCCGCCTCCTCCCGTTTGGCGCTCGCCGGCCGCGCGCGGACGATGACCGCTGAAGACGGCCACTCCTTAGAAGCAGAGGCCGCTGTGACCGCCGCGCACGGCAAGCTGCGGTTCGAGTACAGGCTCGAAGACCGCCACTGGTCCGTGATCGACGATGGCAAGAGCCTCATCCATCTCCTGCCCCGGCGGCAGGTAGCCCTCGTGTACGATCGGCCGGGCCTGGCAGTAGACCGGGCCCTGGCCGAACGCAACTACGAGGCGCGAGTGGTGGGCGACTCCAGCGTCGCCGGCCGGAGTGCGCGGACCATCGAGATCTCGCCAAAGGGCGGCGGCCGCCCTGTGCTGCGGCTTTGGCTGGACAATGAGACAGGATTCGCGCTTCGTCGAGAGCGATACAACGTGGAGGGCCGGCTGACGTCCCGTACCGAGTACACGCAAGTCGAATTCGGCCCGGTCATCGCCCCCGACGTCTTCACAGTCCCGGCAGGCTGGGAGACCATCCGCGCGGAGGAGACGGAGTCGGGTCTTTCGACTGAGCAGCTCAGCGCGCGGCTGGGCTTCCAGGTGCGTCCGCCCGCCCACCTCCCCGCGGGCTACGTGCTCGTGGGCGGCTATGAGAAGCAGTGGGGCCGCTGGCATATGCGAGCGGCCGAGCTCCGCTACACGGACGGCCTGCGCATCCTCAGCATCTTTCAGCATCGCCATCCGGGTCACCCCGGCCTGGAGCCGCCGGGCCACGGGGAGCACCCGGGCCGCGGGAGAGGCAGAGGCGGCCTGGGTGGCCGTGGACGCGGCCGACGCGGAGGCCGGCACGGAAGAGGCGGCAGGGGAGAGGGACTGGGGCTGGGTCCTCCGCGCCCCGGCGAGATGATACTGCTCGATCGTGGCAGCGAGAAAGTGCTTCGCTTCCACGGACCCGAGATCGTTGTGGTGGTGATTGGCGATCTACCGCGCGCAGAGCTTGTGCGGATTGCGGAGAGCATCGAACATTGATGATGGAATGTGTGGGTCGGTTCGCTCGTCTGGACTCATGGCTGCGAGATCAAGCGTCAAGGGAGATCCGAGATGAAGCGAACACTGACACCCCTGTTGATAATCGCCTTGCTTGCGACAGCCGTTGGGACCGCGCTCGCGCAGGCCAGGCCCGCGCCGCCCGACGAGCCTGTGCTCCAACTTACGGAGCAGGAGGCGGCCGCACTGCGGCAGGCCCAGGACTTGCAGAAGGAACTTGAGATCGCCCGACTCGAGCTCGCCCTCGCCCAGGCCAAGGACCTGCCGGAGGGTGAGATCGCCGACCGGGCCGAGCGAGTCTACAGCCTCCAGGGCCGGCTCCACGCGCTGCACGCCAAGAACCCCGAGCTAGCGGCCAAGGTCTGGCGCCACCAGAGGCAGCAGCGCTGGCGCGATCGAGATGGCATGGGCCGCGGAATGGGAGGCGGCCGAGGACATGGTCGCCGTGGCATGGGCCACGGCCGGGGCATGGGAGGCGGCCGAGGACATGGTCGCCGTGGCATGGGCCACGGCCGGGGCATGGGGGGCGGCCGAGGACACGGCCCCTATGGCATGGGAGTCCCTGATCCTGATGGATGGGGGAGGGGCTCCGGAATGGGCCACGGCCGAGGACATCGCGGCCACGGCATGGGTCGAGGCATGGGCCGGGGTCGCGGGCACAGTCGTGGCGAGATCGGGGGCCAAGGAATGGGCCGCTGCGGTGGGCAGGGCGTCCCGGGCATGGGGCTCGGAGAGGGGATCCGCACGCCGGATCCTGCGCGGCTGCACCTCGCGCCGGGATTGATCCCACCTGACTTCGAGATCGAAGTAGTCCCGGAGGCGGCGGACTGAGTCGTTGCCGCAACCTGAACGGGACCTACGAGGCGCGGCCCACGGGCCGCGCCTCGCTCGCGAAGCGCATACCTACTGCCGGTCCGTTCTGCCAGCCGGCCAGACGGCCACGCCTAGGCCGCGAGGAGCATACGGGGGGGCAGCGAAACTCACCCGTGCCTGTGAGCTGATCGCGTGGGAGGAGTGGAACGAGCTGCGAGCGCATCTGCGCCAGGTGTGATTCGGCGATGAGATCAGACCCAGACAGACCTCTTGTGCTTGGGCTGCTCGGCAGTCCGCGAAGGAAGAGCGCTACCGGCGTACTGCTCGGGCGGGTGCTGAGGGGCGCGGCCGCCGCGGGCGCTGACACCGAAACGATCAGCCTGCGGGAGCTCGAGTTCAGCTCCTGTCTGCACTGCGGGGGATGCGACACGGAGGGACGCTGTGTCGTCCGAGATGACTGGCAGATCATCTACCCGAGGATCCGCGCGGCCAGGCACCTGGTGCTCGCCTCGCCCATTCAGTTCTCCGGCGTATCGGGTGAGATGAAGTCGATGATCGATCGAGGGCAGTGCCTCTGGGTCGAGAAGTACCGACTCAAGCGGCCGGTTGCAGACGTGGAGGGCGAGCGACGCGGCCTGTTCGTGGCAACATGTGGCGGGCGCGACAGGCGCGTCTTCGACTGGGCGAAGCACACGGTGAAGGCTTTCTTCAGCTCCGCTGACTTCTGCTACTGGGAGGAGCTCTTCGAG
>JALGXV010000001.1 GCA_029821885.1 Candidatus Hebobacteria bacterium | reverse complement strand
AGGGCGACCTGGACCTGGAGTTGATCCGCTCTCTGTCGGGCTGATACCGACCGGGAGCAGACCGAGGACTGCTACCTCGATGGATGGGACCCCTCTCGGCCGCAATCACGGGAGGAGGAGTGGACCCATCGTCCGGGAGCGACGTTCGCCGGTGCGTAGGCGAACCTGGGGAGCTCGCCGCCTAACTCGAAGAAGCGGATGCCTTTCTCCGATATCGTCAAGTCCCACAACGGGTCGGCGCCGTAGGCGCGGAACTCGACCCCACGCAGGTCCTCCTCGCATCCGTACCCCGCGAACATGCGTGAAGGAACCGGTCAAGGCGCGTGTTGAAGTGGGTAGCGCCCGCGCTCAGGCAGGCCGGGCAGGGCGGTCCAGTGAGCCATGCGGGGACAACCGATCGGGCCGGTGGTGTGACGCTCCGAAGCGTCCTGCTGGCCTACGTCATCCTGGTCGTTCTCACGCCCCTCGCTTTCTACGTTGAGATCGTCTGGTACCGTCTGCCTGACGTGACTTCAGGTGTTCCAGCAATGGCGCCCGTAGTGGTGTTGCTGCTGCTCACCGCGCTCATGACGCTGCCGCCGCTCCGGCGGAGCGGACTAACACGTCGCGAACTCCTGACGATCTACTCGCTGGTGCTCGTGGGCGGCACCGTTATCGGGCATGGCATCTTCCCGATTGCTCTCTCCCGCAACGTCGCCTTCCACTACATGGCGCGAACACATCCTCACTGGGAGCACCTGTTCATCGAGTACGTGCCGACTTGGTTTGCGCCGAGCGATTTCGGCGTCGTCAACGGCTACTTCCAGGGAGCGCCCAGTGTTCCATGGTCCGCCTGGTGGGTCGCCCTGGGAGCGCTCTGGCTTCTGATCGTGCTCCTCTTCACCGCTTCGATCTCCCTGATGGTCATCTTCCGGCGGCAGTGGGTGACCCACGAGCGGCTCAGCTTCCCGCTCGCCCAGATTCCCCTCCAGATGGTCGACAAGTCGCGGGGAGGCGGGCCGGAGCGGGCCGGAAGACTGCCGCTGAGTTGGGTCTTCTGGCTCGGGGTCGCCATCTCCCTGGGGATCAGCTTTGTCAATAGCCTCTCGCAGCGAGTGCCGTCCATTCCGACTATCCCCCTCGGTCCCGTTCCCATCGTCCGCTGGCAGAGAGTCGGCCCCTGGGCCGGCCTCGGCAGCGTCGAGGCGGTGCTCTGGCCGTGGATGATCGCCATCGCCTATCTGGTGCCGCGCGAGCTCTCCTTCTCGGTGTGGTTCTTCTGGCTCGTCCGGCTGGCGCTCCACGTGCTTGCCGTTCTCAACGGCGCCACGCCGCAGCTCCCCTCAGAGTGGTACGGCCCGGAGTTCCCCGCGCCCTACTTCCAGGGCGGCGGCGCGGCCTTCACCCTCCTTGCGCTCATTCTGTGGACGTCCCGCCGCTATGTGGTCCAGGTGGTACGCATCGCGCTTGGGCGTCAGCGCGCCTACGACTTGGCCGAGGAACCGATCGCCTATCGTTGGGCGCTGGCGGCCTTCATCATCTCCTTTGCGGGACTCCTCTACTTCTGCTGGCTCGCCGGGTGCCGCCTCGCTTTCGGCCTCCTGTTCATGGGCATCCTGGTGGCCTACTTCACCCTCATGGCCCGCCTGCGGGCGGAAGCCGGGCTGGGATTCCTCTGCTACCCGATAGAGCTCCAGGAGCTCCTGATGGGTACGATCGGCTCGAACGCGTTCCGACGCGCTGAACTCGTGAGTCTTGTTTCGGCCCATTGGTCGTTCCAGTCCGGGACGGGCCTCTCGTACGAGGCCCTGCCGGGCACCGTCATGGACTCCTTCAAGGTTGCTGACTCCGGCCGCCTCAACTCCCGACGTCTTCTGGCGGCAATCGTCGGCGTCTTCCTCCTTGCGCTGTTGGCAGCGACTTACTTCACCATGACAATGATGTACCGGCATGGCTTCATGGGCTTCAACCGCGCCTTGAGCTACACCAACTTCTCCTGGCAGACGCTCAACGCGGGCGGCCGGGTCGCCAACTGGCTGTCCGACCCAGGTGTCGGCGGCAGGAACACAAGCGGCATCGCCGCCTTCTTCGCGGGCGGCGCCGTCGTGGTCTTCCTCGGGATGATGCGTCTGCGGTTCTGGTGGTGGCCCTTCCACCCGCTGGGATACATAGCCGCCAACACGTGGGGAGCGCACTGGAACTACATGCCGTTCTTCATCGGCTGGGCGCTGAAGTCACTCGTCATCCGATATGGTGGGCTGCGCCTCTATCGAGTCACGGTCCCTCTGGCCATCGGTCTGATTGTGGGGGACATGACGAACGTCGGGATCTGGACGGTGGTGGCATTGGCCACCCATGGCGAGGTGTAGCGCCGCGATCTCGGCAAGGTGCATTCGCTCCTCTACTAGGAGGGACCAAAGGTGAGCAAGCGCAGGATAGGCATCCACAGACCCCGGCTCCTGACAGGCGAGCAACTCGAGCGGATATGTGCGGCCGGATACCGCATCTTGGCCGAGCACGGCCTGCGCGTCCTTCACTCTGGGGCGCTTGACGCCGCCCAGCGGGCCGGCCTCCGCGTCGAGGGGAAGCGCGTCTTCCCCGACCGCGCCGCTATCGCCGAATGCGCGGAGGAAGCACGATCCCCGAGCGCGGGTGGGCCGGCGACTCAGTTCGAGGAGCGCTCCGCCTTCCGCCTAGTCACATGTCAGTATCCCACTCACGTGCACGACCTGGACACAGATATGGTTGTGCCGTACACGGAAGCCCGACTGATCGAGGCCGCAAAGCTCGTGGACAGCTTCCACGAGGAGGGAGTTGTCGGACACGTGCCCGGGTGCCCGGGCGACGTACCTACCCACCTGCAACCGATCCTGCAGTACAAGATCCAGGCGCAGTACTGCCGGCACGGCAGCGCGGCGGTCGACCCGAAGTGGGTCGAGTCTCTGCCATACGTCATGGACATGGCTGAGGTGCTGGGGCGGCCGGTGCGGTCGCTGCCGGTCTACGTGGTGAGCCCGCTCACGATCGGCGCCGAGTCGCTGGAGTCGGTGCTCAGCGTTTGCGGTCGGTTGGAGCGGATCCACACCAGTAACATGTCGTCCGTCGGTGCAACGGCGCCGATCCGCATTGCCGACGCGCTCGCGCTCGGGGTGGCGGAGGTCATCGGCTCGGCGATCGTGCTGCGGGCGGTGACGGCGCTGCCGGTGAGCTGGTCGGTGGCCGCGATGGCCTTCGACCTCCGGGGAATGGCGATGAGCTTCGGTGGGCCGGAAGACATGCTGTTCCGACTCGCCTGCGAGGAGCTCAACGCGTTCTGCCACGGAGGCGAGCCGGAGCCGCCTCCCGGTGCGATCCGCAGCCAGGCCAAGCTGCCCGGACCCCAGTCGGCCGCGGAGAAGATGGCAGGGATGATCTCCGGCGCGCTCATGGGCGCCTGCGAGTTCGGTGGGGCGGGCACTCTCTCCCTCGACGAGGTCTTCAGCGCGGAGCAGTTGGTGATCGACTGCGAGTTGCGCGACCATGCCCAGCGCCTCATCGGTGGGATCGACGGCGACTGCGATCCCGACGGTGTCGTGATGGAGGTGGGAGCCGGCCTGGATCGCGGATTCCTGGCGCTCGACACGACGCTGTCCCGGTACCAGGGTGAATACTGGCTGCCAAGGACATTCGAGCGCCGCTCGCTGGCGGGATGGCTCGGCGCCGGCGCGCCGGACGTGCGAGATCGCGCCAAGGAGATCGCGAGGGAGCGGGCGGCCAAGCACAGCTACGACCTGCCATCAGATCGCCTGCGGGAAGTGAATGCCATCTACGCCAAGGCCGAGCGGGATCTAGCTGTTTGAGGACGGCGAGCACTGAAGGCGGACGCAGGAGCATATGGGAAGGAGAGCAGACTATGGAGCGCAGAGGAATCCATGTGGGATGTCGCTCCCGCGAAGGCGTAGCTGCGGTCGAGCGCCTTCTGGGCGAGATCGCACCTCGCCTGGGATTCAACTGGATCGTGCTGGGAGTCACCGGCCACTTCGCCTACCAGAGCCATCCGGAGGCGGCCGAGCCGGACTCGATGGACGCAGCCGACGCGCGCCGTCTGGCGAAGCTCGCGCGCGACAACAGCATCACGCTCGTCCCCGAGTACAACTGCCTCGGGCATCAGTCGTTCAAGGACAAGCCGCACGCTTTGCTGCGCGCACGCCCCGAGTTCAACGAGGCGCCGGACATGGACATGGAGGCGTTCGAGTTCCACAACTTCTACAGCTGGTGCCCAAATCGGCCTGAGGTCTACGAGATAGTCTTCGACCTCATCGATGAGCTGACGGATGCCTTTGGGGCCGAGCAGTTCCATGTCGGGATGGATGAAGTTTTCGTGCTTGGCGAGTGCCCGCGGTGCAAGGGCACGCCGAATTCAGAGCTGTTTGCGAAGGCGGTCAACGACCTACATGAGCACGTGGTGAGGAAGCGCGGCCTGGAGATGATGATGTGGGGAGATCGACTCCTGCCGCCCTCCACCGGCTACAGCATGTGGGAGCGGAGCAACAACGATACGGAAGGCGCCATCGACATGATCGCACGCGACATCGTCCTGTGCGACTGGCACTATGAGGTGATGGACCAGGACGACTACCCTTCGATCGCGTACTTCCAGGAGAGAGGCTTCCGCGTGTGGCCGGCGGGCTGGAACGAGCTCGACGCGGTGCGAAGGTTGATCGAGGTGGCCAGACGAGATGCCTCGGAGAAGATGCTCGGCTATCTGGCGACGACGTGGGTGCCGGTCGGCGATCTCGTGCCTGCGTTGGCCGGGGAGCAGGTCCAAACTGACAGCGCCGAGCTCCCGAAGGTAGTTGACTGTGTGAAATCGGGAGCGGACTTGCTGCAGAAGTGATGGAACCTCGAAGAAGCGTTACGAGGGCCGATGGTGACCTGTCGCCTCGGCGGCTTCGGGGAGATCGGCTGAGGTGGGGGTTGACAAATCAGCAGAAGTGTGTAACATTGCCGCTGACATTGTGATAAAGATCACTAACTCGCCAATCCGGTTCATGCCGAGTCTGAGATCACACTGAGATGGATAGGCGATTGACCTGAGGCGATTGGAGAGGAGCCGCACAGCGGTTCCAGCACCACACTAGTATTTCCAGCAGGGATTCGTTTACACGTAGGCAGTTGCCCCAAGCGCAGTGCCTGCTGCAGCAGAGCCGAGTCTTTGGCAGCAGATCACAATAGAACGTTGCGCGTTGCGAGGGAATTGATGCCTCATGTGCTGACTACCTGCCCTTACTGTGGCTGTGGCTGTGGGCTGTACCTGCAGGTAGAGGGCCGCAGGCTGCTGGGGACGACGGCCAGCGCCGGTCACCCGGTGGGCCAAGGTCGCCTCTGCGCGAAGGGCTGGCATGCCCACGAGCTAGCCACCAGCGGGACAAGGCTGCGCACCCCGCTCGTGCGCCGCGGCTCGTCGCTCCAGCAGGCGAGCTGGGAGGAGGCCCTCTCTCTCGTGGGGGAGCGACTCACCGCCATTAAGGCGGAGAGCGGCGGCGCCGCCATAGGCGTGCTGGCGTCTGCCCGTGCGACCAACGAAGAGAACTACCTGCTCGCCAAACTGGCTCGCTCCGCTCTCGGCACCAACAACGTAGACTTCAGCGCCCGGCTCGATGCGCTCCCCGGCCTCTTCGACCTCCCGAAGTACCGCCATCTCAGCCTTTGCACGGCCGGGCTTGACGACATCGCGGCAGCCGATCTGGTCTTCCTGTGGCAGACTGATCCTGTCGAGGAACATCCCGCCGCGGCCGCGCGGGTGCTCCGCGCCGCGGAGGCGGGAGTGCCTGTGGTGGAGGTCACGGCTCGCCGGGGTCAGCTTGGCGAGCTGGCGCAGATCTCCCTCGCACCGCGGCCGGGAAGTGAGCTTCAGCTCGCCGCGGGACTGCTCCATGTTGCGCTCTCAAAGACAGAGCCGGCCGAAGGCGACAGCCTGGCGGCGACGGTGGCCAACTGCACCCCGGATCAGACCGAAGCCGCCACAGATGTGCCCGCGAGTGACGTGATACGAGCAGGGGAGGCGCTCGCGGCTGCCGACAAACCTCTGGTGATCTACACGAGGGGTGCGAGCCTCGGCCCGCAGGGAGCAGACACGCTCATGGCCCTGTCCGCCTTCGGCAAGGCGTCGGAGGCCGACGACTCATGGTGCTCCCTGCTGTGGCTCAGCAGCTACTGCAACTTCCAGGGCGCTCGCGACATGGGCGTCCTTCCGTACTTCCTGGCCGGGTACCAGCCAGTGAGTGAGGAGACCACTCGCGCCAAGTTCGCGGAGGCATGGGGGGCGGCGCTGCCCAGCGAGGCCGGTCTTCCCTCGTGGGAGATGCTGGGACGGGTCCGTGCGCTCTTCGTGATGGGCGACGATCCCGTGTCGAGCTTGCCCGATGTGGCCGCGACCCGCCAGGCCCTCGGCAACACCGATTTCCTGGTCGTCCAGGACATCTTCCTCACGCCAACGGCAGAGATGGCTCATGTCGTACTTCCCGGCGCGAGTTTCGCGGAGAAGGACGGGACCTTCACGAACACGGAGCGACGAGTGCAACGCGTCAGACGAGCCGCGGATCCACCGGGAGAGGCACGCGCCGACTGGGAGATTATCTGTGATCTCTCGGGCCGCCTCGGCCGACCGATGGACTACGCGTCGCCCGCGCAGGTAATGGCTGAGATCGCTGAGCTGGTACCGATCTACTCCGAGATCTCCTACCAGCGGCTGGATGAAGATTGGGGCGTGCGCTGGTCGCTCGACGGCGCCGTGTCGGCCGAGCGAGCGGGTTTCGGCGGCGAGGGGGAAGAGGAGGGACCAGCATCCGTCTCACAGCCGGCAGCGCCTACCGTGGATGAGGAGTACCCCTTCGTGCTGGTCGCAGATCACAGTCTGGGTGCGTGGGCGGCAGACAAACTCGTTGTCAATGCGGTCGGCCTCAGACGGCAGCAGGGAGCAGATCGCGGCGAGCAGCTCCCCGAGCTCTGGATGAGCCGAGCGGACTGCCAGAAGGGCGAGCTGCGGGAGGGCACCCGTGTCCGCGTGCGCGCTCGGACGGGTGAGATGGATGCGGCCGTACACGTGAGCGATGCAGTCCATGCCGGTGCGGTTGTGCTGTCGGCCGTGATGAGGGAGGCCGCCGCGTCGGTCCTGCCCCCAGGCGCGGACTCCGAGACCGGGGTGCCGGTGTTGCGCCCGGTGGCGGTGAGTGTTGAGAAGGTCTGAGGACGTCTTCGGTGAGCCCACGAGCCAGCGCTGCCATGATGGAGAGAGCATAGCGAGAGCTTGCTGCGGCGCGAGGTCGGCCGCAGTTGGAGGATGTTGATGAGCCAACCCGCAGCCTATGTGATAACAAGACCCAGGCTTGCCGAGTGGGTGGGGAAGCTTATTGGCCGGGCCCAGGTCATTGCGCCCCGAAGGGCCCAGGGCGGCGATGTTGCCTACGACATAGTGGAGACCCCGGACCAGGTCGCCTGGGACTACAGCACCAGCATCAATCCGCTGAAGCGTTTCCTCTTCCCACAAGGTGATGAACTGCTGCGGTGGCAGCGAGCGGGCGACGACGGCCTACAGCTCGAGCCAACATATGATGAGACGGACCGTATCTTCCTTGCGGTTCGCTCGTGCGACCTGTCAGGCGTGCTGTTCCTGGATCGAGTCTTCAGTCGCGAGCCCGAGGACGTCTATTACATGACACGCCGGCAGCACAGCACGCTGATCTCCCTTACCTGCAGCGAACCCGTCGAGGACTGCTTCTGTGTCTGCGCGGACGCCGGGCCGTTCCTCGAGACCGGCTTTGACCTCCAGCTGACCGCTCTCTCTGACGACTACCTCGTCGAGGTGGGCACAGAGAAGGGCCAGGAGCTCATCAACCAGGCCGAGGGCCTCTTCGCTCCAGCACCGGACGAGTTGATCCAGGCACGCCGCGATCTGGAGAAGGAGGTAGAAGCGCGCTTTGCGGAGCACAAGTCCTACTTCGCTGCCGCGCTCCGCAAGGTGACCTTCGACCGCGTCCCGGATGAGCTATGGGAGGAGATGGCCGATCGCTGCCTGGAGTGTGGCGGCTGCTCCTTCGTGTGTCCCACCTGCACCTGCTTCCTCACAGCCGACTGGCAGAGCGAAGGCGAGGGACATCGGGACCGGCTCTGGGATAGTTGCCTCTACTCGTGCTACACCCTCGAAGCTAGCGGACACAACCCGCGGGCACAGCGTCGAGACCGCGTGAAGGCGCGCTTCTTCCACAAGCTGAGCTATCAGTTCGCCAAGGAACTCGAGACCCACGGCTGTGTGGGGTGTGGCCGTTGCATCGCCACTTGCCTGGGCAGCAACGACATGCCAACGGTCACAGCCAGGATTCGGCGCGGAGCGATATGATGGAGAATGCCTACCTGCCTGATGTGGTCGAGATCGCCGCGATTCGGGACGAGACCTACGACACGAAGACCTTCGGCCTTCGTTTCGTCGAGCCGGCCCGCTGGGAGGCCTTCCAGTACCGCCCGGGGCAGTTCGTGGAGGTGTCTCTGTTCGGCGTCGGCGAGGCGCCCTTCTGTCTGGCCTCTGCTCGGGACGGTGCTGATACGTTTGAGATCACCGTGCGCGGCACAGGGTCTGTCACGGATGCGCTTCACAACCTAGAGGTTGGGGCCCAGCTCGGCGTGCGCGGCCCGTTGGGGAACGGCTTTCCGTTTGATGAAGTGAAACGGCGTGACATCCTGTTCGTCGGGGGAGGCATTGGCCTGCCGCCTCTGCGTCCCCTCATCTGGCAGGTGCTCAACAGTCGCGGCGAGTTCGGCAAAGTCACTGTGCTCTACGGCGCGCGGGCCCCCGCCGACTTGGTCTACAAGGATGACCTCGAGCGCTGGCGGGCCCGCGATGACGTGGAGTTCATGGTGACCGTCGATGTCGGCGACGAAAGCTGGACCGACAACGTGGGCGTTGTGGGGACGCTCTTCCCGAAGGCGGATATCGAGCCGCAGGCGACGGTGGCTTTCGTATGCGGCCCACCGATCATGATCCGCTTCGTGGTGAGGGATCTGCTGTCCATGGGGCTCGCGGAGGAAGACATATACACCACCCTGGAGCGGCATATGCGCTGCGGTGTGGGCAAGTGCAACCACTGCCTGATCGGCGACAAGTACGTCTGCAAGGACGGCCCCGTATTCAGTTACCGGCAGATGAAGACCATGATGGACCCTGGCTAGCACATGGCGATGTCCCCTGGAGTAGAGAGGCTGGATAGAGCGCTCCGCAGCAGGGCGGTGCTGCTGGCCATTGGCAACAGATGGTGCGGTGATGATGCCGCCGGGCCCGCCCTCATAGACAGAGTGTCTGGCCGAGTGGAGATTCCCTGCATCGACGGCGGGGATGCGCCTGAGCGACATTTGGGTGAGGCAACTGCGCCCGCGCCGGACTCGATCATTCTCCTCGACGCGGTCAATTTCGGAGGGGCACCTGGAGACGTCGCGCTCTTCCGGATTGAGGACCTCTCCAGCAGGCTGGGAACGACGCACGATGTTCCACTGCGGACTCTGATGCACTACCTGTCCACCATCAGCGGAGCCGAGCTGATTCTGGTCGGAATCCAGCCCGGCGTTACCGCCTTCGGCGCCGATCTCTCGGCCGCTGTGAGCGAGTCCGTCGACGCCATCGCGGACCTGCTGATTCGACGGTATGGCAGAGCGCGACCGTCCTGCGCTTCGGCTGCAGCGGCCGCGTGCACTGCTGACGAGGAAGGGGGCCAGAGCCACCGATGGACCTGATGCTTCTGCTGATGCTCGCGTTGCTTGTGGTGCCCGCGGCGGGCGCAGTCGTGGCCGGCATCTCCCGCCCGCGCGCGGCGCCCGTGGTCGCAGTGCTCGCCTCCCTGGCGGCGATGGTGATCGGGGTCGCCGCCGTCATCCGCGCCTACCCGCATGGGGCCGATTTTCGGCTCGGCGGCATGCCCTGGCTTCCGGGCCGGGCCGGCGAGAGTCTGTTCGGCCTCGCGCTCAACCCGCTGAGCTCCGTCATGGTGCTCGTCATCACGGTCATCGGCTTTCTGATCGTCCTCTATTCGACCGAGTATCTGAGCGCGCGCAATGCAGAGCATCCCCACCGGAACGGTCAGCAGCGCTACTACTTCTGGCTGATGCTGTTCTTCACCTCAATGGTGGGTGTGGCCCTCGCTCCCAACCTGCTGCAGCTCTTCATCTTCTGGGAGATGACCACCCTGTCTTCCTGGGCGCTTATCTCTCACACCCAGGAGCCAGCCGCGACGCGAGCCGGATTCAAGGCTCTCATCATGACCCACATCGGTGGGTTCGGGTTCTTGGTCGCACTGCTTCTGCTGTTCGCCGCGGCAGGCTCCTTCGAGTTTGCGGCCATCGGTGAGCTGCCTGGGGGCCTGAAGGTGGCCGTCTTCGTGCTGCTGCTTGTCGCCGCTTGGGCCAAGTCGGCTCAGATACCGTTCCACACCTGGCTGCCGGACGCCATGGAGGCGCCCACGCCCGTGAGCGCTTATCTGCACGCTGCCGCCATGGTGAAGGCCGGCGTCTACCTGGTCGCTCGGCTCGTCATATCGGGCTGGGCAGTGCCCCAGGACATCGGCATCGTCATGGCGGTGATGGCGTTGCTCACGATGCTGATGGGCGTCCTCGCTTACCTGCGCCAGGACGATCTGAAGAAGCTGCTGGCTTACTCGACCATCGTCCACCTGGCCTATGTACTGATCGGGATCTCACTCGGCGTCTTCGGGTCGAAGGTCGGCTACCAGGGCGCCGCACTGCACATCCTCTGTCACGGGGCCGCCAAGGGCACTCTCTTCCTGTGCGTTGGTGCCATAGCCTACGGCGCGGGCACGCGCCGGATCAGCCAGCTGTCGGGGCTGGCGCGGAAGATGCCACTCGAGGCCGTCACCTTCATGGTGGGCGCGCTGGCGGTGACCGGTATTCCACCATTGTCGTGCTTCTGGTCGAAGCTCTTCATCTTCGCCGGCGCGCTGGAATCGCCGGGCGGTGTGGCCCTGCTCGTGTTGCTGGTCGCCGAGAGCGCGATATCGTTCGGCTGGCTCATGTGGGTGGCACAGAGAGTCTTCCTCGGGCGGCCCTCACAGGTTGCGGCCGCGGCCGCCGATCCGCCCTGGCCGATGAGCGTCGCGCTGGTCGCCTGCATGGTCCTGTGCGTAGTCGCGCCCTATGTCGGACTCCCAATCGTCAAGCTCCTGGTGCCGGGCGGAGGCTTCTGATTAGGAACGAGGGATAGCAGATGACGCCTGTTCAAGCTGTGATGCACGCTGTTGTGCTGCTGGTCCTGGGCGCGGTTGTGACGGCGGTCGTCTCGCGCAGCCGCAGCACCTGCGCCTACCTGGCGCTGCTCTTCGTCGCAGCGGCCAGCGCACTGGCCCTCTGGGGAGGGGCTGTGAGGCTGCTGAGCTCCGAGCTCGCGCCGGCCCCGGCAACGGTGGCGGCGGTGAGCGGCATCGGCGCCAGCCTCACGTTGGCGGTCGACCGGTTCAGCGGCTTCTTCTTGCTCATAATCGGCGTGATAGCGTTCTTGAGCACCCTCTACTCGACCTCGTACATGCGCATCTACCAGCGGGAGCATCCGGCGCGATTCTATCCGATATTGCTCCTCTTCTTCGCCGGGATCATCGGTGTCGTCACGGTGCGCGACTGGTTCTTCTTCCTCGTCTTCTGGGAGTTCATGACCATCTGCTCTTACTTCCTGGTGATCTATGACAAGGAGAATCCGAGCGTACTCCGCGCAGGCTTCAAATACATCGTAGTCACACATGTGGCGACGATTCTCATCCTCATCGCCGCAGTCGTGCTCTGGCACACGGCAGAGCCTCATTCCTTCAGCTTTGCCGCCAGCGCGCAGGCCATGGGGAAGCTGGCCGAGACCACCCCCATAGCGCTGCATGTCCTGCTCGCGCTGTGGCTCATTGGGTTCGCCACCAAGGCAGGCATACTGCCCTTTGGTGATTGGCTGCCGGACGCGTATCCGGCCGCGCCCAGCGGCGCCAGCGCCGCCTTCGCCGGCACGATGACAAACCTCGGCGTCTACGGCCTGTTGCGGATCTTTGTCGATCTGCTGCCGGGCTCGCAGTTCTCCACCGTCTGGGGGGTAGCCATCGCGCTCCTGGGAACTGGCTCCATCTTCGTGGCAACTCTCGCATCGCTGTCCCAGGGCAACGCCAAACGCCTGATATCGTTCTGCATTATCGGCCAGATGGGATATGTCTTCCTGGCCATCGGCATGGGGGCCTACTTCATGTCGAGCAATCCCACGTTGGCCTTGGTGGGGCTGCTGGCCGGCCTCTTCCACTTGATGAACGGCGTGTTCTACAAGTCCCTGCTGTTCTTCACGACAGGTTCGCTTCGCTACCGAACGGGCGTCGGCGACCTGGGCATGATGGGCGGGCTCGCGCGTCTGCTACCGGTGACCGCGCTCATGGCCGGTATCGGCGCGCTGTCCATTTCCGGCATGCCGCCCTTCAACGGCTTCTCCAGCAAGTGGCTGATTTACCAGGTGTCCGTCATCGGCGGCATCGGGTTCCCGCTCTTCCTGCTCTTCGGGCTGACGGCGATGTTCATCTCCCTGGTGACCCTCGCCGCTCTGTTCAAGTACCTCGGGGCCGCCTTTCTCGGGCAGCCTTCACAGCACGTGGCACACCTGACTGAGAAGCGCAATGATGTGCCCGCCAGTATGCAGGTGCCTCAGGTGATCCTCGGCCTGTGCTGCGTCGCGTTCGGCCTGTTCCCCATGCTGCCGCTGACAGCCGTCTACCGGGCGGTCACACCCCTGACGACCGCCCTCTCCGGCACCACCCTCTCTGGGGCGCTCGGGACCTCCGCGCTGGGGCTGACCTTCACAGCAGATGGGGCCGCCGCCGGGGTCTGGCATCCGCTGGCATCAACCGTGGCGCTGGGCATCTGTATGGCGATCTCCTATGGCATCGCGCGCATGGCACAAGCGCCTTCGCGAGTCGTGCCGGTGTGGTACTGCGGCGTCGATCTCCCGCAGCGGCTCGGCCACTTCCACGCACATGGGTTCTACGAGCCGTTCCGGCGCGCGTTCGAGAGAGTGTACGTCACGACGGGAACGCCGAAGACCGCCTACCCGACCACGCTGGCCAAGATATTCGACGTTGATGCCTGGCTGTACGGACCTCTGGTCAAGGCCGGAAGCCGAGTGGCCGAGCGGTTCTCTCGCTCTCACGTCGGCATCCCCCAGTGGTACCTGGTGTGGCAGGTGGTGGGGATGGTGCTCGTTCTGGCAGTGCTGTTCTCAGTGATGAGATAGCTTGGGGGGATGGAGGCTGGTTCTGTGACTACGCAACAAGTTATACAGGAGATGCGCGAGAAGTTCGGCGAGGGCCTGCGCGCGGCCGAGGAGCCAGCTCCCGGCGCTCTTTACCTAACCGTCGACAAGGAGCTCATTCGGCCGGCAAGTCGGCACCTTCAAGATAAGCTCGACGCCCGATTCGTCATCTCCGCTGGCATCGACCGACTTGCAACGGAGGGCTGCCTGAGCGTCACCCATATCTTCTCCCGCGACAAGGCAAAGCAGTTCGTCTGCCTGCGGGCCGACGTCTCGGAGAACGGCGCGGAGGTGGAGGCCATCACGCCGGACGTCGTGGCCGCGGGCTGGTCGGAGAGGGAGATTCAGGACTTGGTCGGCGTCAAGGCCAAGGGACATCCAGACCCACGGCGGCTTGTGTTGCCCGATGATTGGCCGGAAGGTGTGCACCCGCTCCGGAAGGACTTCCCCTATGACGCCAATCCGGAGCCGGTCGAGGGCGCAGAGGTGAAGTTCAAGGAGGCGCCGGAGGGCACCTCGACAGTTGTGGTCGGTCCGTTCTACCCGGTGCTCGAGGAGCCGGCTCAGCTCCGGCTGTTCGTCGACGGCGAGCGGGTGGTTGGGTGCGACTACCGCGGCTTCTACAACCACCGAGGCATCGAGAAGCTCGGCGACAGCGTGCTGACATACAATCAGATCCCGTTCGTGGCCGAACGCATCTGCGGGATCTGCGGCTTCATCCATTCGAGCTGTTACTGCGAAGCGGCTGAGCAGGCGGCCGGCGTGCAGGCTCCGCGCCGCGCGCGCTACATTCGCTCGATCATGCTCGAGGTGGAGCGGATCCACTCTCACCTGCTGTGGCTCGGGATTGCCGGTCACATCCTCGGATTCGATACGGTGCTGATGCAGGCATGGCGGATCCGGGAGCCGATCATGTGGCTGTGTGAGAAGATCACGGGGAGCCGGAAGAGCTTCGGGATGAACCTCGTGGGTGGAGTGCGCTGGGATATCTCGCCCGACATTCACCCGGAGATACTCGACTGCATCGGGCAGATCGAGAAGGAGTCCCTGGCGGTGGTCGACGCTGTGCAGGGAGACACGACGCTGCTTGTGCGACTCAAGGGAGTGGGCATACTGCCCGAGGAAGACGCCAGGAGCGTGTGCGTCGTCGGCCCGACGGCTCGCGGCTCGAACGTCGATATCGACGCCCGAGTCGACCACCCGTACGCGGCCTACGACGAACTCCAGACACGGGCCATCACGAACGACGGGTGTGACAATTGGGCTCGCGTCGTGGTGAGACTGGAAGAGCTGTTCGAGTCGATACGGCTTGTGCGGGAGGGGCTCAAGACCATGCCGGACGGGCCGCTCATGGTCGAGTTCGCCGAGGAGATCCCAGCGGGCCGGCAGGGCGTCTGCACGGTGGAGGCTCCCAGAGGAGAGGCCATTCACTACCTCATCACCGGGGAGAACAACCGGCCGGACCGATGGCGGGTCCGCGCTCCGACCTATCAGAACCTCCAGGCACTGCCGCTCATGATCAAAGACGAGACCATCGCGGACGTACCGATAACCCTCGGCAGCATGGACCCCTGCTTCTCCTGCACCGAGCGGGTGGAGACTGTAGACGTGCGTACAGGTCGGCAGGCCATGCTCAGCAAGGAAGATCTGCTCCGACTCTCTCAGGAGAAGTCGGAGCGGTGATACACTTCCCGGCCTCGAAGGACGAAAGGACGAGTCCATGGCGCAAGTGATCGGGCTAGCTGTCCTCAACCTGGTGCTCATCGTTGGGCTGGCGCCGCTGGCGGAGGGCGTCATGCGCCGGATTCGCGCCATCGTGCATTCTCGCAAGGGCCCGCCTCTGATCCAGCCCTACCTCGACATCATGAAGCTTCTGGCGAAAGAAGACCTGGTTCCGGAGGCGGGGATGGTCTGGCAGATCGGCCCGACGCTGTGTCTGGGTGCGGTGCTGATGGCCGCTCTCCTCACTCCCCTTGGCACACCGCCTCCGCTCGCCTTTGCCGGCGACGCGATTGTGTTCATCTACTTCGTCGCGCTGGCGGGTGTCGCCATCATTCTGGGCGGCTTCGCGAGCGGCAATCCATACGCCTACGTCGGTGCCTCTCGGGAAATGATGATGATCTTCAGCGTCGAGCCGGTGGTCGCCATCGCGCTGGTGACGGCCGCTGTGAAGGCCGGCTCGCTCAGCTTCCCCGAGATGATGGAGAGCTACGCGGCCGCCGGGCCGAGCGTCTCAATGGTCTTCGCCGGCGTGGCCTTCCTTCTCGCGCTGCAGGCCCAGGTGGGGAAGCTGCCCTTCGACATCGCCGAGGCCGATCAGGAGATCATGGAGGGCCCGTTCATCGAGCGTTCGGGCCCTGGCCTGGCGCTGTTCAAAATGGCCTCGTACGCGAAGATGTTGATCTTCGGGTCGATCTTGGTTCAGATCTTCGTGCCGCTTCCGCGCTCGGGCCTGTGGCCAGTCGATCTGGTTGTCAACTTCGCTCTGGTCGGCGTGCTCGTGGTCGTCGTCGGCCTCGTCAACGCCGTCAATCCGCGTCTTCGCATAGACCAGTCCATGTCGTATTTCTCAAGGATCGTTGTGTTCGTGGCGGTGGCAGGGCTGGTGTTCGCCTCCATCGGCGCCTGACGTCCCGGGAGAGAAGCGATGATACTGAGCAAGCTCAAGGAAGCCATAATCTGCTTGGGGGCGGGGAGAGTTACTCTCCCCTATCCGTTCGCGCCACACCCGCCGGCGGAGGGCTTCCGCGGCAAGGTTGAGGTGGACTCCGAGAAGTGCATCGGCTGCGGGGGCTGCGCGAACGTCTGCACTCCCAGGTGCATCGTCGTCACTGACCCGTCTCAGGACACGCGGGTATTGGAGTTCTTCCTTGAGCGTTGCACCTACTGCGCGCGCTGCGCCGAGGTATGCCCGGAAGAGGCGATCACGGTGACGGAGCAGTTCGAAACCGCCACCAACGACACGCAAGACATGCACATTAAGGCCGAGGTATACATGGGCTCCTGTCAGCGGTGCGGGCGATGCTTCGAGACATCGACCGCCCTCGACAAGCTCATGGTAACCGGCTTTCAAGGGGTGCCCGAGAGCGGCGAATGACATGCCGACACGCGACTGTGCCAGCGTGTGAGTAAGGGGAGGAAGAGGTGCCATACAACGTCGGGCTGATTGAGACGCTGAGCATGCTGATGATAATCACCTCGGTGGCCGCGGTCGAGTCACACAACCTCAAGCGCGCGGCGGCTGCCTACGCCCTGCAGGCACTGCTGATCTGCGGCCTTATCCTCGCCTTCGCCGCCGGCAACCCGGCCCTCTACGTCTGGGCGCTCACTGCGTTCGTCACAAAGGCCATCCTCACCCCGTGGTTCATCCTGCGCTATATCGCGAAGACGGGGGAGCAGGAAGTGCCGGCCATCATAGGCTTCGGCCCATCGGTCGCCATCGCCTCGGTCATCCTCATCGCCTTCTACAAGCTCACGCATACCTACGTGCACGTGCTCGCCCCGACGCCGGAGGCGGCGGCCGGCGTGTTTCGCACCAATCTCGCGGTCGCGCTGACGGTGTTCGTTCTCGGACTCTATGCGATTCTCTCCCGTCGGGACGCCATCAAGACGGTCATAGGCCTGTGCTTGCTGGAGAACGCGGTCCACCTGAGCCTCGTCAGCTTGGCGCCTCACATGAGGGAGACCGCGCTCATCGGAATCGCAACCGAGGTCGTCGTCACCGTGTACCTGCTGCTCTACGTGATCGCTGGCATACGAGAGAAGATCGGTACTACTGACACCTACGAGCTGGCCGAGCTGCACTGGTAGTGCGCGGCCGCATCTGATGTGCTGATAGGCAGAGGAGAAGGCGGTCCATGGAAGAGTCGGCATCCGTTCTGACACAGTGGGTCTTCTTGGCGCCGGCCGTGGCCGGGCTGCTCGCATGGCTGTCTGGCCGGGCGCGCCGGGAGTTGGCGGAGACATTCGCCCTGCTCGGCGCGGCGGCCGCCTTCCTGATTTCGGCCGTGGTGGCGTCTCGTGTGCTTGGCGGCGCGGTCCTGATAGGCTGGGGCCGGGAGTTGCGGGTCGATGCCCTGTCCGCGCTGCTTGTACTGCTGATCAGCGGCGTCTCTCTGCCGGCAACGCTCTTCGCGATTCGCTACATGCGGCATCGGCGCCTCCTCGATTCGCAAGGCAACGACGTTACGGAGGCGCGTCTGCCCGGCTTCTATGGGATGTACCTTCTCTTCCTCGCCACCATGCTCTGGGGCTGCGTGACGAACAACGTCATCATGCTCTACGTGGCCATCGAAGCCACCACGATCTTCTCCGGGCTGCTGGTGGCGTTCTACTGGGATCGCCGAGCGCTGGAGGCGGGATACAAGTACCTCATGCTGTTGACGGTCGGCATCACCTTCGCGTTGTTCGCCTCGGTGCTGTTGTACGCGTCCGCGACGCCCTACCTGGAGGGCGAGAACGCGATGCTCATATCCGAGCTGCAGGGAGTGGCCGCTCTCATCCCGCGGTCCGTCGCGGTGTTTGTCGTCGCCCTCTTCGTCGTGGGGTTCGGCACCAAGGCCGGCATCGCGCCCTTCCATCCATGGCTGCCGGATGCGCACGCGGAGGCCCCGTCTCCGGTCTCCGCGTTGCTCTCAGGCGTGATGATCAAGATGGCGGCCTACGCGCTTGCACGCACCGTCACGATCTTCTTCCCGGCCTATGCGGCTCTCACTGTATTCGTCGTCGTGCTGGGAGCGTTTACGATGCTGCTCGGCGGCATCATGGCCCTCGTGCAGGACGACCTCAAGCGCCTTCTCGCTTACTCATCGGTATCCCAGATGGGGTACGTGATCATGGGTCTTGGCTTCGGCACCTACCTCGGCGTCTATGGGGGCCTCTTTCACCTGCTCCATCACGCGGTTGCCAAGGCGCTGCTCTTCCTCTGTATCGGCGCGGTGATCTACGCCGCCTCCGCCCGATCCATGTCGCAGCTGGGCGGCCTGGGGAAGCGCATGCCGGTGACTGCCGTCTGCTTCTTCATCGGAGCCTTCTCCATCTCCGGGCTGCCGCCGTTCTCAGGCTTCATGAGCAAACTGACGATCTTCCTGGCCGGAGCGCAGGCGGGGATGTGGTCGGCCGTTGGCATCGGGATATTCACCAGCCTACTCACGCTCATCGTGGTGATGCGCGCGGGACAAGCGGTCTTCTGGGGATCGCCCAAGGCCTCAGGCATCTCGGTGGAGGCGGTGAAAGAGGCGCCCGCTTCGCTCTATGTTGCGATGGCGACCCTCGCAGCGGTCACCATCCTACTTGGGGTCTACCCCCAGCTGGCCTATCCACTACTCAACAAGGCCACGCTGAGCATTGCGAGCGTGTTGGGTCACTAGCCCGGCGGGAGCCGGACGGGAGGTTCAGTTCGTGTTCAAGTCACTCTGCGAAAAGGCTTTCACGAAAGCGCTGTGGGTCTATCATGTCAATACCGGCGCCTGCAACGGCTGTGACATCGAAGTGATAAACGTGCTCACGCCTTACTATGATGCAGAGCGCTTCGGCATAAAGCTCGTTGGCTCCCCGCGGCATGCCGACGTCCTGCTCGTGTGCGGGCCGGTCACCCGGCAAGTCGCGCCCGCGGTGAAGCGGCTGTGGGAGGCGGTCCCGGCCCCGAAGCTCGTGTTCGCCATCGGCTCCTGCGCCGCCGGCGGCGGGATCTGGTTCGACACCTATAGCGTACTGGGCGGGGCCGACAAGGTGCTGCCCGTGGACTTCTACGTTCCGGGCTGCCCCCCACGGCCGGAGGCCATACTCTATGGCGTTGCCGTCGCGCTCGGTCTGGCGCCCAAGCAGGCGGCCCCCGTGTACTCGCGCCAGGAGTTCCTCTCCTTCCTCGAGTCCGGCAAACTGCCGGAGGAGTTTGCCATGTCCCCGGAGCAAGCTCAAGAGGCGGTCTAGGGCCGGACCTCGAATAACAGCGCTGTAGCCCGAGCGGCCCAGACTGCGCGGCCGGTGTCGGGGCGGCGGGGTCGGGACCCGGGCAGTGTGCTTCCACGAGTCGTGCTGGGGCCGCAGTGGCGCTACGGAAGGAGATAGACGGTGTCGGAGGTCTCCGGCAAGAAGGTATTGGTGGTGGAGGACGATCCCGACGCGGCGGAGACGCTGCAGATCGTCCTCGAGGACGAAGGCTACTCCGTGAGCAGGGCGGCCAGTGCGGAGGAAGGTCTTCAGAAGGCACGCGCCGAGAAGCCCGATGTCGTGCTCCTCGATATCATGATGCCCTCTGGGACGGAGGGCTTCCACTTCGTGTGGGAACTCCGCAAGGACGCAGACGAGGAGTGCCGCAACATCCCCATCATCGTATTGACCGCCATCCACGACAAGACGTGGGTCAGGTTCTACCCGCAGAAGGACGACCCCGTATATCAGCCAAGCGAATACCTGCCCGTGCAGGGCTTCCTGGACAAGCCAGCGTCATCGGAACAGATCGTCAGCAAGGTAGAGGAAGTGCTGGCCGAGGCCGGCACAGCTTCCCCAGAGGAGAAGGGCTCCGAGTCCTGATCGCATGGGACTTCGGGCTCGTGAGCGGTGGCATCCGCCGTCCACACCAACGTCGATCTCGACGAGCTTCGAGACCGGATCTCGTGGCTTGCCCGTCTGCGCTGGCTGGCGATCCTCGGCGTCCTCGTGGCGATCTGGGTGGCGCCGCGGATGTTTGGGGTGGAGCTTCACAGGTTCCCACTGTACGTTGTCGTTGCAGCCCTGGTCGGTTACAACTTGGCTTTCTGGGCAGTAGGAAGGTGGGTCCCCAGGGCGACGAGCGGGCCTTCGGTAAGCTACTTCGCGAACCTTCAGATCGCGCTGGACCTCGTCGCTCTGACCGCTCTTCTGCACTTCTCAGGCGGCATTGAGAACCCCCTCGTCTGCTACTACGTGTTCCACATCGTCATTGCGAGCATCCTGCTCTCTCGTACTGCCGCCTATCTTCAAGTGACGCTCGCGATCGGACTGCTCGTGGCGATGGCCCTGCTTGAGGCCGGTGGCGTGCTGCCCCACTACCATCTCGCGGGATTCCTCGACGAGCACGTGTTCCGAAACCCTGTGTACATGTTCGGCACGCTCTTCGCCATCGGGACGATGCTCTGTTTCGCAGCCTTCATGGCGACCACAATCACCTCGCGGCTCCGTCGCCGGGAGGCAGAGATCGTGCGGCTATCTGACGCCCTGCGAGAGCATACAGAGGACCTCACGCAAGCCTATGAGGCGTTGCGGCAACTCGAAGGCGCCAGATCCGACTACCTGCACCGGGTTGCCCACCATATCCGCTCTCCTCTGGCGACACTCGAACGGATGCTTGCGGTTGTCTCCGAAGGGCGCACGGGACGCTTGCCGGAGCGCGCCGAGGAGATGCTCGACCGGGCACGGGTGCGCGTGAGAGAGGTGCTGGACCTCGCTCGTGACCTCCTCATCCTGTCGAGAACTCGCGAGGCGCTGCCTATGGTGGACAGGAGCACGGTGGACTTCGCCTCCATTGCTCGCGACGTGGAGAGCGACTTCCGACCTCAAGCCGGATCGGCATCTGTCTCGCTCGCGGTGTCGCTCCCGGAGGGGCCGGTCGAGATCGTGGGCGACGAAGATGCCCTGAGGGAACTCCTGGAGAATCTCGTCTCCAATGCTCTGAAATACACACTGGCCGGCGGGGAGGTGCGCGTCTCGGTCGAGGCGCGAGGCGATACGCTGGCGCTCTGTGTGTCGGACACTGGCATCGGAATACCCACCGCCGAGCAGGACCAGATCTTCGAGGAATTCTACCGCGCCACGAACGCCCGGGAGAGCGGCAAGGACGGCACGGGCCTCGGGCTCTCCATCGTGAAGGCCATCGCGGAGATACACGGCGGCGAGGTGTCCTTTGAAAGCCAGGAGGACACGGGCACATCGTTCCGGGTGCTGCTGCATCGGAGGGGGCTGCGCGCCCCGGCGACGCCCTAGGGGTGCCTGCCTCGGCCGCGACGGGGGGTCGCCCCGACGGTCCGGACCTCGCTTAGCCCGTCAGGCCTTCCCGAACTCGCCCAGCGTGTCGTCGGGTTCGTAGCCGAGGTCCTTGTAGTGCTGTGCCCGTGCCTTCTGGTCTCCCTGCAGGATCGCCTCGGCGAACTCGACGACCTTGTCGGCCTTCTGGCGCGGGATCACGAGCACGCCGTCATCATCGCCGCAGACAATGTCTCCAGGTCGAACCGCAACTCCCGCGCACTGTATCGGGACCTCGACACCTCCGTTCCGCAGACGGCCGTAGACGTGGTTGAAAGTGCGCGTCGTGCACCACACCTTCAGCTTCTCCAGGTTGCACTCATAGGAGTCTCGGCAGGCGCCGTCGATGACCACGCCGGTGACTCCCCATTTCAGCGCGTTCATGCCGATCTCGGAGCCCCAGATGCCACCGGGGTATCCATCCATGTCGATGACGACGACTTTGTCCTTGCCCTTCCCGTCGGTCAGCCCCTGGGTGAAAGCGTAGGCGTCGTCACACCACTCGCCGAGCTCCTTCATGTATTCGTCAATGGTCTCGCAGACCTTGACGTCCTCCTGCGCGGGTACGAGCTTGACGGTGTAAGCGATGCCCGACATCTTGAAGCCCGGACGCAGGGGGCGCATCCGTCTCGACATGGTGCCCGTGTTGACCAGCCCTATCGCGTCCATCCCGTCCGAGAGGTCCGCCAAGCGGCAGGCGCGGACCCGTGTCAACAGATCCTGATCAGTCATGCCCATCTCCTTCCATTGCCGTTACGGCCTGAGTCGTAGCCTTCTTCGCGACTGCCCCACTACCTCCCGCGCGCCGCTCAGCCTCATGGGCGTTAGAGACTGCCGCGCGTGATTAGAGCGACCAGCCCCCAGAGTCCGCTGTTGAGCAGGTCGCCCACGATGAAGCCGGTGGCGACGGGGACGGTGCTGCGGTAGAGGCGCAGACCACCGTAGCGCACAACGAGTGTCTTGCAGGCCCAACCAATGAGAAACGGCGCCCAGTACCAGTTCAGGCCCCAGCACATGCCGGCCATGTACCCCACGGGGTGGAACGGCCACCACCAGAATCGCAGCCGCATCACTCCCAGGACGACGGCGATCGCGGCCCCTACGCCCATCGCGATCAGCCCATTCACATCTGAGCCGGGAGGGTGGTACAGAAGTCGCCAGATGATACGGCCGCCGTCACCGACGCTCTGTGGTCCGAGCCACCCGGACTGGAGACCGTCCAGGCCAAACCAGCCGTAGTGATAGATCCCGGTGAGGATGGTGAAGAGCCCGACGCCGAGCGTGACCAGGAAACCGATGACGAGGGCGCCGGTCAACTTGCGCTTGTCGATGGCGGCCGAGTCGGCAATCTTGAATGTCTCCAGGGCGTTTCCCGAGATCACTTCGTAGATGGTGCCAAACCCCTGCCCGTACGTCCAGCGCAGCGACATGATCGTGATCGTCTCCCGCAGCTTGAAGAAGGACGGCCCGAGCGGAGTGTTGACGAGGAACTCGAGCTCCAGCGGGAACATGGAGAAGCCGAGGCCGGTCTCAGCACGTAAGCGGGCCCACACGACGTAGTAGCCGAGTATCGCGAGGACGATGGCCGCACCCACGAACCAGCGGCATCCTGCCACCCATGCGAAGTAGACCATTGCTGTGAAGGTGACGACCACTCCGGCCACCGCGAGGCGGTATGAGAGCGGCTCGTCGGCGCTTCCCTCCCCGGCCCCTCCGGCAAAGACCATGCGGAGCACGCGAACAAGGTGGGGGCGGGCTATCCAGAAGGCCCATATACCTATTGCGACCAGCGCGCCTCCGCCTTGGAAGCGCGGCGCGGGGAACTGGCTGTCCCAGATCATGGAGGGATCCCTCGGCTCGGCCCCAGCGAATACGGCAGCCACGTTTGCCGCCACCAGCAACCACCAGAAGAACCAGGCCGAGAAGGAGAGCTCCTTGGGGATGAGATAGGCGATGGCGATCATCCAGGGCCACAGCACCAGGGTGATCTCGCCGATCCCACCCAGTGGTCCTACCCGCTGCTCACGCATGAGTGGCAAGGGGCCGAGCGGGATGGCGGGGATCGAGGGCCACCGGCGCGCCAGCTCGTTCACCAGGGTCAGCCCGGCAGAGATCGCCACCCCAAGCCAGAAGGGCCAGGCTCCCGGCAAGCCGGGACGCTCACCCAGCTCCCCGCGCCGAGACTCGCTGACCATCTCCAGAGGGACCTGCGCGAGTGGGAAGGCAAGCCGCTCGTGCGTGATCCATTGGCGTTGGAGCAGCACGATGATGCACAGGGAGCACAAGAAGAGGGCGAGCATGAATGCCGCCCAGGCGCTCAGCGGGCTGGCCCAAAGGGCCCACGGCACCGTTGACTGGCCCTGGAAGAATCCCTCGGTGGCGATCGGGTCAGTGGGCGCGAACCAGGTCGGCACTTGGTGCAGGAACGTCGTCTGCCAGATCTGGTGAATCCTAGACATGTAATGATAGTGAATGCTGCCGCAGAGCATCCAGGCCGTTGTCGTTCGGCCGATGAGCGGGCCCGCGACCAGGAGAACGGAGTAGATCACGAGCAGCTCCCGTCGAGACAGGCCAGCTCGGCGGAAGAACGGTAGGCTCATCAGGCCGGTCAGGAGGAAGAGCGTCACCACCGGCGTCATCGACGGGACGCCGACGAACATGTTCGTCGTATTCCAGGCGATCTCTATGTAGAAGGCCAGCGGCGTCAGCACGACGAGCAGGGCAAGCGCGATGAGGACCGCGCGGCCGGTCACGCCTCCGGCTCTTGTCTGCTGCTCGAATCCCTGCACCATTGCCGTTCAGTTGTTCATCCCATGGACCGGCAAGACCTCCTGCGCCGGCTGAGGTCCACACATCCCAGCTCTCCCACAATGCTTGGGCCCGTCTGGAGTCACGTCGTCAGGTCCCGCGACTCGTGGAGAAGGATTGCACGTCGTCGAAGGCCAACCAGGGGTCTGTCGACAGACAACGCAGGAGGTACAGCGTGGTAGAAGGACTGCATCATGTCGCGGTGAGGGTCGCAGACATCGAGAACGGGGTGAAGTTCTATACAGACGTGCTCGGCTTCCGAGAGGAGATGCGGCTCACCTTCGAGGACGGCTCTTACCTCGTTCAGGTCAAGGCCGGCGACTCGATCGTGGAGCTGTTTGGCGGGGGACGGCCGGGTGGCGAGGACAGGGGAGAAGTAGGCTACACGCACATTGCCCTTAAGGTGGACAGCGTGGAGACTGAGTACAAGCGCTTGAAGGAGCTCGGGTACGAGTTCCACGTCGAGCCCCAGGACGTGCAGGGGATTCGATGCGCCTTCTTCCGGGATCCCGACGGAAACCCGATCGAGCTCATCGAGTAGACACATACCCCCTCGCGTGCCGCTGAGGGAATTACACGTTCTCGTCTACCCAGGAGAGGATCTCGTCTGGCGTGCGCGCGCCCTCCTGGCGCGCGACCTCCTTGCCGTCGCGGAACAAGACCAGCGTCGGGACCGCGTTGACCAGATGCTGGGCAAACAGCGGCCGTGCGTCCTGAACCGATACCTTCGCGAATTTCACACGTCCCTCGGCCCCTTCTGCCGCCTCGTCGAAGTCAGGGCCGAGTCGGAGACAGTGAGGGCAAGAGGGCGACCAGAAGTCCACGAGCACGGGCGTCTCGCTCTTGAGCGCCTCCTCTTCGAAGTTCTCAGCACTCAGGTCCACGGGCTTGGCCACGCTGCTGCTCCCTTTCTTGCCGAAGGCAGACGGTCGAACGGCAGATGTCTGCGGAGTCAGATTCCGCGACTAAGAATGCTCCGAACCGGGGCGGCACTCCCTCCCGTCTTGTCGGAAGCCGGGCACACCTGCTGGGCCGAGGCCTCAGTCCGAAGGCGGGTGGGCGTTCAGCCTTCGCCAGTATGTGATGACCCCTGCTTGCCCCCAGTTTGGCTCTCCCGCCACCTTCGCCTCCTTGAACGCCTCATGCACGAAGCCGGTCAGCGGTATGCTGGCCTCCGCATCGTGGGCGACCTCGAGTATGTACCCCAGATCCTTGTAGTGTAGAGCGAGGTGGCCTCCGGCGCTGAAGTCATCGCCGTACATCACCTCGGGGACCGAGAAGTCGAGGCACTCGCTCAGTAGTCTCGGCTCGAGCCCGACCTTGCGGCTGAACTCGATGGCTTCACCCCACACAGCCCACTGCCCGGCGAGTACAAGCTGGTTCGCGAGCTTGAGAAGCTGTCCGTGGCCGATGGGCCCGATGTGCTCGAGCTTGTAGCTGAGACAGGTGAGAACCTCGCGTCCCTTCTCGAAGTTCTCTTCGGCGCCGCCGACCATCATGATCCAGCCCGCGCCACGGCCGGTTATGGGAGCGTCGATGAATCCGGCGCCTCGCTCGCGGCACAACTTGTCGTAACGGATGGCAGTCTGGGGACGGCTGGTGCCGGTGTCCACGACAAGATGGCCCTCGCGCAAGTGCGCGAGGACGCCATCGTCCCCTTCCATAACCGCCTCGACGACATGGCTTCCCGGCAGCGAGAGCAGCACGATGTCAGAGTCCTTCGCCACCTCGCCGGGCGTGGAAGCGGCGTGGGCGCCAGCGCTCGTGGCGGCCTCCATCCGGCTGCAGTCCTTGTCGAGGACGGTCAGCCGATATCCGGCCTCCGCTAGTTTCTGTGCGAATCCGCTGCCGACATTGCCGAGACCAATGAGCCCAACGCTCTCCATGCAACAGCCTCCGATCGTCGTGCGGGCCTGAGGGTCCGCACCTTGGCAGGATGGTTAAACGATACGAGTTGCACCGATGAGAACCTTCGGCCGTTCCCGTCCCGGGCGCACGCAACAGGCATCGTCGCAAGGCACTGCACTGCGGCCAAGCGAAGAGGGTGTGCCCGGCGGGGCCGACAGCGCGCACGCCAGGTTGGCAGGAACTGCCCACTCGGGCCCTGTATCTGAATCCACTGCATCGACGCGTGAGAGGAAGGAGAGAAGCCAGTGGCCGCCGATACGAGCCCAGTCTTCAGGCCGCCTAAGAGCCGGCGTCTCGTGTCCGCTTGGGTGCTTCAGGAGCACGCGGAGCACGCGCTCGAAGTCGTCACCGAGTTCCAGGACATCTTCGACCAAGTCATCTTCATGTGCCATCACGCGCAGGCAGATGGTTCTCTCCCGACAGAGTGGCCCGCGCGTGAGCGCAAGGAGTTGACCGAGAGGTGCCGCGAGCTCGGCGTGTCGGTTCTGAACGACTACAGCGGCCTCAGGGAAACGTGGGCCGAGCTCAGCAAGTCGCCCGCGGCCATCGAGGCGCTTATCGGCAACATGGTCGTCGAGTGCGAGGACACGGGAGCGGACGGCGTAGACATCGACTTCGAGCACCTGGCGCCGCAGGAGCGCTTCGCATTCGCTGACTTCATCCGCAAACTCTCGGAGGCGCTCCACGCTGGGAACAAGATGCTGAGCATATGCACGGGCGCACCGTCTCGTGCATATGCGAGAGATGGCTCACTTCCCTTCCTCGATTGGTCGGTCATCGGACGCTATGTGGACCACATGCGGCCGATGAACTACGACTTCTTCTACCCCTCGACACCTGTCCTCGGGCCGACTTCAACGGCCCCGTGGGCGAGGGAGCGCATGGAGTGCCTGAGCGCCCAGGTCCCGCGACACAAGATCGTGATGGGCCTGCCGACCTACTCGGTTGACTGGGACATAACGGACCCCACCAAGTCGCGTCAGATCTACGACTACGAGTGGATCGCCGAGCGGGAGAAGGAATCGGAGATCGGCCGCGCCTGGCTGCCGCACTGGGATGTGGGTCTCATTCGCTACCAGGATGCCGAGGAACACATCCACTTGCTCTATGTGACAGACGCGAAGAGCACCCAGAGCCACTTGGAGACCGTGGATTCGCTCGACCTCGCAGGACTCTGCTTCTGGGTGATGATGGGGGAGGACCCCGCCATCTGGGAGTGCGTGCGGCAGTACTTCGGCCGGCGGTAAGCGCGGCTTCATGGTGCGAGAGCCGGAGCGCACTGCTCCTGCTCGCGGAAGGGAACCCGCCGGCCGCGCAGGATACCGATTCCATCATCGTCGTGCAAGCTTCCCGGTTTGGGCGCGGCGTGCGCTGCATCCAGGACCGGGGGCAGGGAGGAGGCCCCAGGATGACCCAGCCATTGTTCGGATTGACTGCCGGCACCGAGGACGCTGTCGAAAGGGCGAAGCGGTTCGGTGTGGACTTCGTCGACCTGCACTTCCGAGACAGGGTCGAGCTGCTGCCATCGGTGCTTGACACTTGCGACTCGAGCGGTGTGCAGTATGTGCTCAACTTCGAGGGCGCGCCCCTCGGCTGGGTGCCGCCCGAGGAGCTCAAGCAGGACCTGGCCGCGCGCTCAGGCTTCCTCGGCTTCATGCTTGATGAAGCCGACCATATGCAGATCAACGCGCACTGGCCGGTCATCGCGTACTACGGCTATAGGGAGAAGCACTTCCTCGCCGAGACGGAGGGACTTGGCCTGGTCGCCGCGCGGGAAGCTGTGCTCTCTGCTCTGCACCAGAGGAACGGGGCCTGCACCGCGGCCGGCCAGCCGGCGGCTGTGGAGTTCCTCTTCCCGGTGATGATGCACACTTCCGCGCTCGCCGGGCTCACCGTCAGCCCGAAGATCCTGAAGGAAACCTGCGGGCCGGCGATGTTGGCGGTTGCGATGGGCGCGGCGCGGCAGTACGATGTCGACTTCTGGGTCGATGTGGACTACTGGTGGCACAACGAGACCATCGGCCACTCGGCCGAGCGCTTCCGCTCCGCCCTCCTCCTGGCCTACTGGTCCGGAGCAAGTCAGATCTACGTGGAGGGCGGGGCCGGGCGGTCGAACAACCATCCGGTTGGCCAAGAGATCGAAGCCGCCTATGCGGACTTCTTGCAGAACTACGTCCCCGATCACCCGAGGGCGTACTCGTGGCGGGATTTCCGGCCCAAGACGGCGATCATACGCTTCGACGACACGTGCTTCGACGAACGGCAGAGGTATCTCGGCGAGTATCCGGGTCCGCTCTATGGACACGTGCCTGCGGGGCCGGAGAACACGGAATGGCTCAGCATCTGGAGCCTTCTCTCTCACGGCTTCGTCCGAACCGATTCGGTCTCCCATCAATGGGAAGCGCGGCGCTTCGGCTGCCGGACCCTCTTCGTCCCTGTGGAGAACGTCGCCGTCTACGACCACGAGGTCGAGTATGAGACACTGTCCGGGCTGCGGCTCATCTTCTTGACCGGCGCGATGATCAGCGATGAAACCATGGCGGCCGTTCGGCGATGTGTGAAGGAAGGCGCGATGTGCGTCCTCCCGCCACGCCTCGCGCCCGCTGACTCAGGGCTGGACAAGGTTGAGGAGGTGACCCGAGTCGAGGATGGTCCAGGGCAGTGGCTCGTGGTGCCTGAGTTCTACCGTCTGCATCACGAGTGCTTCTGCGCCGGGCCGATGCTCTCGACGCTTCGCGAGGCCTTCGAGGAGCTGATAGGCGATGGCGACCATCTCGTCTACGACTTCGGAGAGTGGACTGCTCGTTTCGCTCAGGCCGGCGGAGACTACCCACGACATGACCTGATGACATGGCGCGTTCCGCTGACGCAGGCGGGCACGAATCCGGATCGGCTTGAGGTAGAGGTGAGCAGGAAGTAGCTCTTGGCGGCTACGCGGCAGGTGCTGCCAGCAGGCTAGCCCTCAGCTGGACACAGCCCCAGGGTGAATCGCCCCGACCAGGGACGCCCGGCGGCCGGAGCGATGCGCCAGTGCGGAGTAACGCAGGTGCCTTGGTAAGAACGACTGAGGCCCTCGAGTCCGTGAGAGAGTGTTTCGATCGGAAACACCCAGATGTCGCAGGCCTCCTCAAACTCAAGCTTGACACGAAAGCCAATCCATTCGTCCACGAGTGCAAGGGCCCCAAGGCCTGAGTAGCTCTCACTTCGGGACGAAACAGGTCTGCGCGCGCCGTCGACCTCACAGTACCGGCCTTCGCCACTGGCGGAGGAGAGGAGCAGGTTGAGTTCACAGGCGAACCACAGGGGGAGGGGATCGCCGCCTGTGTGCTCCACCGCGTACGCCACATCGACTCTCGGCGCCTGGGGATCGAAGGAAAGGCGCTTGCTGACCGTCACGGGCAGAAACTCATCTCCGACCCACACACCCCCCTCGCGGCGGAGGGCGACGGCCATCGCTCCGTCGCCCTCTTCGACCTCGACTTCATATGGCTGATCGACGAAGTCTCCCTGCTCCCCGTATCGGCAGGCCGCGAAGGCGTCAATGGTCACGTCGTCCCGGAAGAAGTGATCGACGAGAGCACGCCGCGGGTACCAATCATACTCAGCGCTGTCCTGCTCCTCGTGATAGGGCTCGGGCCTGCGGGCGAGGGTGGCCAGGAGATTCCAGACGAATGGGCGATAGTCTAGCTCGAAGATCTGCCCGCCCACCTGATGAAGATAGCAGTTCATCTGCGGCGACGTGATGAGGGTCTCCTTGTTGCCGTCCCCGTCGAAGTCCACTTCGTCAGTTCTCAGTGTGCGACCCGGTCGCGCGATGTTCTCGGCCCGCAGCAAGCTGCGGTAGTTGCCGGCCCGCAGGTGAAGCAGATAGAGGCCGCCGAACGCCCCGTGCCAGTACGGATCGTTCGACTGGCCCCGGTAGAGGCGGTCGCGGGCCTCCTTGGTGTTGGTCCGATCCTCGGGCAGCGCGGCCACCGCGTCGCTGACGGCAAGCATCTTGCGATACATGAGATTGCTCTCCGGGTAGCGAGACAGGAAGCCCCACCAGGAGCCGCCGGACCACTCCATCATCTCTGCGTAGGAGCCGGGCGGCAGTTCGATCTCACCTTTCGGCGGCACGGCCTCGAGGAAATCGCCCACGGTCGTGATGTGCAGCCATTCGCTGTTTTCACCAACGAGCTCCAGGAAACGCTCCAGCCACCCCTCCACGTAGAGGAGCTTATGAGTGCCGGGCCACTCGCCGAACTTCTCGCCGTCGTCGGCGAACAGCGCCAGTCGGTGGCCGTCTCCGGCCAGCTCGCCGAGGTGCTCGACCACGATCTCCGGACTCTGGAACGGGACGGCCTGGCGGAGGGTGCGGTTGATTGGGAAGACCTGGACGCGCTCTCCACTTGGACCCGAGACCGTGAAATGGC
This sequence comes from Candidatus Hebobacteria bacterium, assembly GCA_029821885.1. Classification (GTDB taxonomy): domain Bacteria; phylum Armatimonadota; class Hebobacteria; order Hebobacterales; family Hebobacteraceae; genus Hebobacterum. The sequence goes on along the minus strand of JALGXV010000001.1, from coordinate 15,402 downwards.
CGAGCGTGTCCCTCTCCTCAATACCCACTGCCTCGAAGTTGTTGTCGTCGATGATCGTGTAGCGGACCCCGGCCCTCTGGAGCGGCCCAACGAGATCCGGTTGCCAGACGCGCTCGGCCAGCCACATTCCGTTGGGCCTGGTTCCGAAGTGGCGCTCTATGTAGGAGGTAAGTGCCCCAATCTGGCCGTGTCTGTCCCGATCGGGGATGAGTGGGAGAATCGGCTCGTAGAGTCCCCCGGTGAGAAGCTCGGCGCGGCCGCCGTGGACGAGATCACCAATCTGGTCGAAGGTCTCGGGATGATTGTCCTTCAGCCAGGCAAGCAGGAAGCCGGAGTAGTGCAGCACGAGCTTGACGTGCGGCGCCCGCGCGACAGCCTCCAACAACGGCCGGTAAGCCTGCCGATAGGCGTTCTCTATGGTGTGCTCGAAGTTGCCCACCGGCTGATGATTGTGCAGGCACAGAGCGAGGTCGAGCCTGGCCACCGACGTACCTCCGGGCGAGGGCGGTGTTGCCGCTCGCGACTGGGGCGGAACACGCGAGCGCCTCGCGGCACTCTCCGCGAGCGCCGTGGTAAGGCTTCCCTCGGCGCGCGCAGCAGTCCTGTGCTCGGCGGCCGCCCCCATGATCCGCGGCCGCACTGGCCGTGACGGCGCCGTGCGGCGCAGCTAGTCGAGCATGTCGGCGGCCCGAATCCGGAACTCCATGGGCGGGCACGCGTAGATAGCGTTCAGCTTGCCGCGCAGCAGGAGCCGGTCACGAAGCGGCTTCACGCTCTCCGAGCCAAGGGCGCAGTCGCCGAGAATGGCCACCGGACACGCGAGGTCACCGGGAACGTCAGGGTCCTTCCCCACAACGACGGCCAAGGGATGGCGTTCGTCGAGCAGGCCCTCCTGCCTCAGCCTGTCCAGTCCCCGGCGGATGTAGTAGGTGCAGGACAGGCAGTGGTCGCCTGCGTACAGGCGCAGCCCGGGGAACTTCGCTTCTGAGAGTTCGACGTCAGGTCGTTCGAACGGGCGCTTCACGGCCGCCACCGGCTCGCCCATGACTTCGATGCGCTCGGGGCCGGCCTCCCCGAGGCCGGCCTCCGCGGCAAGTCGTGTGGTGTCCACTTCGGCGGGGTCGATGCCCATGATCAGGCCCGCGATGGCGTCCAACGCCACCGCGTCGCGGCTGGCGAGGATGAGCCCCATCTCCACGGGCCGGCCGTCTGCTGCGTGGTCCGCCTCCTGCCCTAGCAGGGCGTCCATCACGTTCAAGTCGACGCGGCGTATTCCCAGGATATCGGTCAGCTTTCGTGCCAGCGCGAGTTCGCGATAGCAGTGCTGATAGAGTTTGTCGTAGTCGGAGACGATGCCGTGGAGGTTCTTGATGGCAAGCGTCACCAGGGTCAAGCTGTGTATCTTCATCACCGGTATGTTGATGAAGATGTCGGCCTCGAGGATGGTCCTCGGAACGCTCGCCCGGCGAAGCACCTGGCCGCCGGGCACCTCGATCTCGCGGGACTCATCCTCCTCGAGGTACACGATGTCGAAGCCGGCCTCCGAGACGGCCCGATCCATGCCCACGGCCTCAAAGCACCCCCTCGTGGTGCTGGCGCCTTTCCGATAGCGCGCGGTTGAGATGCTACGACCCTCGGCGACGATGACGCGGCCGGCTCCAGCCTCCCGGCACAGCTCCCCGACCGCCACCACCACGCGGGGGTCAGTCGTCGTCGGCGCCGGGCGAGGCGCGAACACGTTGGGCTTGAGCACCACCGTTGCCCCCGGCGTGATGAGGTCACGCGGACGGCAGACGAGCGAGACCGCTCGGGCCACGGCCTCACCTACAGTAGCATGATTGATCGGCGCTTGTGCCCGGACGATAGAGACCTGCATCTCACCATCCTGTTCGGCAGGAGCTTGCCTCCTGCCACATCACCCCATCCTGGCGATGATTGCGTCGGCCATCTCACTGGTGCCAACCGCGGTCGGGTCGTCGCGCGTCGGCTTCAGGTCATAGGTCACGTCTTTCCCTTCAGCGATTACCGCGGCGGCGGCGTTCTCGACCCGATCGGCCGCCTCCCTCTCGCCCAGATGCCGAAGCATCAGGACGCCCGACAAGATGAGCGCGGTCGGGTTGACTTTGTTCTGCCCCGCGTACTTCGGCGCCGAGCCGTGAATGGGCTCGAAGACTGCAATGTCGTCACCCAAGTTTGCCCCGGGCGCAACGCCAAGTCCCCCCACGAGGCCGGCGCACAAGTCGGAGAGGATGTCCCCATAGAGGTTGGGCATGACGAGCACATCGTACAGCTCTGGCTTCTGAACGAGCTGCATGCACATCGCGTCTACCAGCCACTCGTGATATTCGACCTGGCCCTCATAACGCTTCGCCACCTCGCGGGCCGTGCGATAGAAAAGGCCGTCCGTCGCCTTCATGATGTTGTCCTTGGCGACGGCGGTGACTTTGCGCCGGCCGTTGTCTCGGGCATAACGGAAGGCGAAGTCGACGATGCGCTCGGAGGCAAAGGCTGAGATTGGCTTGATGGAGATGGCGGCGTCGTGTCGAATCCGATCATCGGAGAGACTGATGACCTGAGCGGCCTCCTTGGTGCCCTCCTCGAACTCGACTCCCGCGTAGAGGTCCTCGGTGTTCTCCCGAACGACGACTAGATCCACATCCTCGAAGCGTGTTCTCACACCAGGATAGTGCTTACACGGGCGGAGGCACGCGTACAGATCGAGAGCTTTTCGCAGAGCGACGTTGACGGAGCGGAACCCCCCTCCCCGGGGCGTCGTGATGGGCCCCTTCAGGGCCACCTTGTTGCGGCGAATGGACTCCAAGACGCGCTCCGGCAGCGGCGTGCCCTCCTCCTCCATGACTGCCAGGCCAGCCTCTTGCACCTCCCACTCGATACTGGCGCCACTGGCATCCAACACGCGCCGCGCGGCCGCGGTCAGCTCCGGCCCGACGCCGTCGCCGGGCACGAGGGTTACAGTATGAGCCATTAAGTTCGGTCCTCCTCGCAGTTGATGTGGGTATGGATTATAGCAGAAACGTTCGGATGCCGACACGACGAATGAGCGTCCTCAATCAAGCTTCTGCCTTCTAGCCAAAGGGAGGATGCGAGCCCTACTCGGCGAACGTCGGGTATTGTTGCAGAGGGAATCCTTGGAGGAATAGTCTGATGCGCTTACGAGGTACTCGTTTGGCATGTATTCTGCTGTGTGCGGGGCTGCTGTGTGTCGCATGCGCCGTCCCGGTATCTGGCGAGAAGGCGGCGGACAGCGCAATCCTGCTGATCGGTGATGGCATGGGACCGCTGCAGATACACCTCGCACGGAAGGCGAGCGGAGGCGAACCGCTTGCAATGGAGCGCACGCCGTTCTCCGGCACGCTGACGACCCACTCCGCCGACAGCGACGTGACAGACTCGGCCGCCGCCGGAACCGCCCTGGCGACCGGCCGCAAGACGAACAACGGCATGGTTGGCGTCGCGCCTGACGGCCGTCATCTGGAGACGATACTGGAGCGCGCTCGGGCGGCCGGAAGGAGTACGGGGATCATCACGACCGACGCCCTGCATGGCGCAACCCCCGCAAGCTTCGCCGCTCACGTCGAGAGCAGGGGCGAGCGGGAGAAGATCGCAGCCCAGATCGCCGCCTCCGGCGTGGACGTGATGCTGGGCTTCTGGAAGGGATGGTTCCTTCCCAAGTCAGCTGGCGGGGAGCGGGAGGACGGACGCGACCTGGTCGCCGAGATGCGCGGAGCAGGCTACGAAGTCGTCTTCACCGGGGACGAGCTGCGACAGGCGAAGGGCAACAGGATCGTGGGCCTCTTCGAGGACGACACGGGGCCAACGCCTGCCGAGATGGTGTCCGCCGCCCTCGCTCGTCTGGGCAAGAACCCGAAGGGCTTCTTCCTCGTCGTAGAGGAAGCGCGGATCGACTGGGAGTGCCACGACCACAAGCTGGAGGCGGCCATCGAGCGAGTGGGGCTGCTCGACGCCGCTGTTGTGACCGCGCTCGATTTCGCTCGCGACGACGGTTCGACCCTGGTGGTAGTGACGGCCGACCACGAGACAGGGGGCTTGACACCAGAAGGCAAGTTCACGACGGGCGGCCACACTGACACCCCTGTGCGCGTTCTCGCCTTCGGCCCCCGTGCCCAACGCTTCACAGGTCAGATCGACAACACGGATGTCCCCAGGCGGATTGCCGAGGTCGTCGGGCTCGGCAGCTTTCCCGAATGAGCGGAGGCTGATGGCTCGGGAGGCGCGCCGGTGAGAGTGCTGCTGATAGGGGCAACCGAGTTCTTCGCGCCGTTCGTCGCGCGTGACTTCCTCGAGCGCGGATGCGAGGTGGCCGCCCTCGCCAACGCCTCACACAACTTCGGCGAGGGGGTCACATCTGTCCGCGGCAGCTCGCGCACTGAAGGTGCGCTCGCCGACGCGATCGACGAGTGGGGTGCCGATGGAGTTGTGGACATGCTGCACGATCGGCCGGAGCAGGCGGAGACCGTGATCGCCGCCTGCAAGGGACGTGTCGAGCGCTCCGTCCACCTCAGCTCTGCCGCTGTTTACGGATCGGCCCCGATGTGTCCGGTGGACGAGGAAACAGAGCTCGCCCCAGCCGAGAACTCTCCCCCGCAGGTGGCCGCCCAGATCGGGGCCGATCAGACTGTGCTGCACGCGGTGGAGGATGGTGCTCCTGCTGTCATTATCCGGCTGGCGGCGCTTTACGGGCCGAGGGACCCGAGGTGTGCGGAGTGGTTCTTTGCCAAGCGAGCGATGGATGGAAGGACGAGGATTGCAGTGCCGGACGCGGGGCTCCACATCTGCCACCGCGGCTTCGTCCAGAACATGTCGAGAGGGGTGACCCAGGCTCTCCTGTCCGCCCGCTCGCGGGGACCGGTCTACAACCTCGGGGAAGAGAAGCTCCATACGCTGGCCCAGCTCGTCCGCGGCGTGGCGCGCGCGCTGGATCACGAATGGGAGATCTACTCGGTTCCCGGCAATCTCTGGCGGACGCCGTATGACCACACGTGCTTCTTCGACCTTCGCAAGGCGAGGGCACAACTCCGCTACCGAGACCGGATGATACCGCGGGATGGACTGGAGTTGACACTGGCATGGCTCTGCCAGAAACCGAGGCCTGAGGATTGGTCCTGGCCGGGGATCGACGGTCCCTTCGACTACCCGCGCGAGGACGAGCTCATCGAGGAGCAGGGACACAAGCTTGGGGTCTAGTTCTCCTCGCGGCGCGCGTCGGCCAGTATCTCCATCAGGTTGGACAGGCAGACGTCGCTCGCGTACTCCCCGACATCGGAGAATCCCTCTCCCCCGGGCTGATTGAGCGCGTTCTCGGGGAGAGCTTGCGGCCGCCAGTGCGTCTCGAGCGAGATGTAGCCCTCGTAGCCTGCTCGCAGAAGGTCCAGCAACTGACCCTTCCAGTCGACCATGCCCTCGCCCACGGGCGTGAGGCGCGGTTGCCCTGTCGCCGCGTCCTTCACCGCGTCCTTCACGTGTACGTGGACCGTGGCCGGCCGCACCAGCTCGTAGGCGTCGGGGTAGGGAGTGATTCCCCCTTCCGCGTGGATCTCGTTGCATGGGTCCCACACGACGCGGACGGCCGGGGAGTCCATCTCTGCGACAAACCGCTTCATCTCCGCCGCAGTGGCCACATAGGTCGAATGCTCGTTCTCAATTCCGAGGGTGACCCCCTCCTGCTGCGCAATCGGGATGGCCGGCCGGAACTGCCGCTTCACGCGCTCCCATACCGGTTCGGACGGGCCGCGCTTCCAAAAGGTGAACACGCGTATAATACCCGTGCCCAGCCGCTTCGCGACCCGGATGCAGCTCCGGAGATAGTCCAGATGGTCGCGCTGGGCCGCCTCGTCGTCCAGCTCGCACTTGAAGACCGGAGAGGCAATGGCAGCGCAACTGAGTTCGTGATCCTGAAGAGAGGACCGTACGCGGTCGACTTCCTCTTGCGAGAGGTGCTGCACCGGCTTGCTCCATACCGTCCGAAGCTCGACACCGTCCAGCCGGTAGCGGACGGCCAGCTTCAGGGCTGCGTCCAGCTCCTGGGAGACTTCATCCGTGAAGACCGCCACCTTCATTGTGCTGTTCCTCCTCGCAGTCCGCCGAACTCTTCCATTTCGCCGAGGCGACCCCTGTCTCGCTCGCCCCCAGCACAGTGTGCCGCGACTCTACCGCAGGCTTTCCGCCACGAAGGTCACGCCCTGCCAGGTCTGCCCACTCCGATTGGTCACCCTGAAGAAGTCGTACTGCGTGCCGAAGAGCCCGGGCCTGTCCTCGACTTCTACCAGGTAGTCACCGGGCGGCATGACCTGTCCCTCCCGGTCGAAGAGAGAGACCCGGAACGGTTCGCCTATGCGGGCCGGGGCCCAGAGGGAGCGCTCCCTGTGTCTGAGCCGGGAGGATCCCTCCAGTTCGCAGTTGTCCGTTCCGTACTCACCGGGTTTCGGCCCGAGCACTCTCCCCTCCGAGCGACGCTTGGCGTAGGAGGCCTGGACCTCCACCTGGAAGTGGGCTTCCTCGACGCGGGAGAGATCGAACTGGCGGCCGGCTGCGCCCGGCCCGAGGAAGAGCTGTCCTCCACTCCTCAGGCCCTCGCCGCGAGGCGTGCGGTAGATCCGCCCAGCAGCGTCGACGAGGGAGAGACTCTCCCCGTCGGAGGCCAGGCCCTTCACCGCCACGATGTAGACCCTCTCGCCGGACGCGTCCACCACGGTATCTTCAATGTGGCAGCAACGCACCACAACGCCATCGGCGTCGAACACCTGGAGACGTGGGTTGACGACGAACTCGTTCTTCCGGTCCGCCACGTAGATGTTCCCGGCACCGTCGACCCCGGCCAACCAGTGCCGCTGCCAGTGACCGTCGAGAGCGGCGGAGGAGGAGAACGGGGAGTCGCTGAAGGTCCCGCCCCAACCCAGGACAGGGTTCGGTCCAAATGGAAGCTGACGTCCGGTTGCCAGGTCGAACTTGCTTATCCAGTGCTCGCAGCTCACGAAGAGATGGCCCTTCCCGTCGAGGAGCACTTGCCGCGGCCGGTCGAGTTGGTAGTACGTGAGCCTCTCCGCATACTTGCCGGGGCGAGTGTAGGCCAGGTCTGCTCTGCCTAGCCAGCCCCACACCGTCACAGGCAGCGGATCGTGGTTGAGGGCCAGGTCGAAGCGCTGAACGCGCCCGAGCTTCTCGTCCGCGAGGTAGATCCAGCCCCCGTCCCTGTCGATGGCCATCCCCGAGGCGGCGATGAACTCACCCGACTCGCGTCCCCTCGGAAGCTCCCACGCCCCAAGCTGCTCTCCAAGCGGCCCGTGCTTGGAGACCCAATTGCCCGGGTGGAGGACATAGAGATTGCCGTCAGCGTCGAGGTCATGGGCGACGGGCGCCTCCGGCAGCAGGAGGGCGAACCGATATGCGAGGTCTGGCGAGTACTTGAGGATCGCGTGCGGCGCGTGGTCGAGATAGAGCCAGAGATTCCCGAAGTCGTCTTGCTTCAGGTCAGAGAGACCGGGGACCAAGTATCCCGGGCCGCCGAACGTGCTCACAGGCACTCCGAACGGGTATCGCTTCTTGCCGGCCACGGCGCCCTTGTGGAGATCATCGAAGACCACCGGGTCTGCTATGTGGGTGCGCGGTTCACACCGAAGTCGGTACTCGGGACGAAGGTGCCTATCGTCCTTCAGCCACAAGAGGCCCGTGGGGTCGGGCTGGAGATTCTCCCACACGAAGCGGTGTCGGCCGTCGTCGTAGGTGACTCGGAAGAGCTCGTCCGACTGCCGGCTCGACTGCGTGTCGATAATGCGGACCGTCACCGCATGTGGCGTCCGCTGGGCCACACTGAGGCCCAGGGCCCAGGCAGGAGATGTGGCTGCCAGCGCAAGGGCCGCCAGCGTTGCCGTGGCTGGGCGACGCATGTCAGCGGCCCTCCCACTCCACGATGGGACGTATCTGGCGGGCCCTGTCGGGTGCCGGCCGAGCTGTGGACTTCACTTCAAGCATCTCCCTTGCGACATCCACCAGGGCAATAGCTCGCGGGAATGCCTCTGCGATATACTCCGCCAGGTTGATGGGGCTGCGCGTCTGGGCCCGCGCTAGCTCCGGCAGAAGCCATCGCATTGCGATGTCACGCGACAGCCCGACGGCGGCTAGCTGCGCCGCCGTCTCAGCCGGGCCGCCCTCGCGGAGGACGACGGCGGCGGCCTCGAGGGCCGCGTCGTTGCGGTAGTCGCTTGGGGGAAGAGACGTCAGCAGACGGGCCGAGAGTCCCGGGTCGTCGGCGGCAGCGACTGCGGCTATGTCAGCTCGGATGCGGCCGGCCGCGCCCGGGTCGAGCACGAGTCCCAGCAGTGCCGTGGCCGCGTCGCAATCGGTGGCGGCCAGGCTGCCTGCCAGGGGCCGCACAGCCCGGGCACGCCAGCGGGGCGATTCCATCTCCCAGACCAGTTGCTCGGCCAGTTCGGGATCGCTCGGAGCAAGGGCGCGCACCACCGCGGCGAGAGCCGCGTCCCGCTGTGGGCCGGCAGGCAAGGACCGCGCCAGCCGCAGAGCGCGTGCCGGTTCAGCCTCGGCCAGGCGGGAGAGAACGACACGGACTGTCTCGGCATCGGCCTCGATCTCTGACAGCAGACTCTCCGCGAGCGCCGGTGTCTCCCGCGCGGTGAGCAGGGCGATGCGCGCGAGCCCCCACGCACGGGGCCGCTCCGGCAGGCCCCGCGCCATGCTCAAGGCCCGCTCGATGTCTGTCTCCGCGGTGGCGACGGCGAGCTGGGCGACAGCCGAATCCCCTGCCACGCTGACGCCCAGTGCTGCCGCCTGCGCGGCATCGGGATCGTCACCCGCCTCCCGCGCGGCCGCGCTGGCCGTGAGGCTGGATCGCACGAGAGGGTCGAAGATGCGAAGCGCGATGTTGGTGGATTCCTCAGCAGGTCTCTTCTCCGCCATCCGCCAGAGCGTGAAGTCTCGCATTCGAGCAGATGCTATCGATGTCACGAGCTCGAGCGCTTGGTCCGGATCTGTGGGCGCGAGTTGCCTGGCGACCGCGGCAACTGCCTCGTCGCGGGGGCCCCCCGCGAGCTGCCATGTCTCCACCAGGGCCAGCGCGGCGGCCGGGTCAGATTCGGTCAGGCCGAGCACGACCGCGAGCTGCGCCTCGCCGGTCCTGAGCTCGGGTGCCGCCGAGAGAGCGTCTTCGCCGAGAACGGCGATCTCCCAGAGGAGCAACTCCTGCTCCAAGGCCCGCTGCTCGGCCTCCGCAATCCGCATCAGCAGGCGGCCTGCGGCCTGCGCGGCGTCAGCGGCTGCGTCGCTGTCCGAGGGCGCAAGAGCCACGGCCGTGGCGCCAAGTGAGCGAGCCGCATCAGAGGGCCTACGGGTTCTCGCGATGACGTCCAGTGCGGCCCGCGGGTCGAGGTCCGCAAGCGTTCGCGCAATCAGCCCCAGTGCCGCAGACTGATCGCCGGCGAGCTCGATGCGGATCGTTGTGGCCTGCGCTTCATCGAGGTACTCGCGGACCGGCGTCGCCCGCGCTGGAGTCACGCTGCCACACACCAACATGACGGCGAGGACGAATGCCAGCGGAAATAGTAGGAGGGTTGTCTGTCTCGGGCTCACGGTTCGCCCCACGCGACTCACGGAAGTGATTCTCGGCCGCTGCCCCGGGTCCTGCAGCGGCGATTGGAGGGACCTCTGCCCGCGCTCCTATCAGGCACGGGGGTGGCAGGCCTGATAGACTTCCCTGAGCCGGTCGGTCGACACGTGGGTGTAGATCTCGGTGGTCGCCGTATCATTAAAAAAGAGTAGCTCCTGAATCGCGCGGAGGTCAGCGCCGCCATCGAGCATGTGAGTGGCGAACGAGTGCCGGAAGGTATGGGGAGAGATCTTCCTGCGGATACCGGCCTGGCGGGCATACCGTCGCACGATGCGCCAGAACGCTACCCGCGTCAGCGCCCTGCCCTTGTTGCCAAGACACAAGAAGGGAGACGCATCTGTGCGCGCCGCAAGATATGCCCGCACCGCCTCAATGGCCGGGCGGCCGACGGGAGAGATGCGCTCCTTCGAGCCCTTGCCGAGGCACCTCACCAGCCCGAGGTCGAGATTGACATCCCCGCGGCTGAGGCCGACAAGCTCCGACACGCGCAGCCCTGCCGCGTAGACGAGCTCCAGCATGGCGCGATCGCGGAGGCCGCGAGGTGTGCCCGTGTTCGGCTGCTCGATCAGCCGCTTCACCTCCTCAACGGACAGCACTGTGGGGAGCTGTCGTTGCAGCCTGGAGCTCGGCACGTTCGCGCTGGGATCGCTCGCGATGCGCTCCTCCCGGGCCAGGTGCCGGTAGAAGGAGCGGATCGCCGAGAGCCTGCGGGAGACCGTCGATGGGGCCGCTCCCGCGCGACGGAGCCGTCCGAGGTAGACGATGAGGTGCGATTCCTCCACGGCCTGCAGGGATTCGACGTTCTGAGAACTCAGGAAGGCCAGATGGTCGCGCACGTCGCGCCGGTAGGAACTGATCGTATTTGGCGACAGGCCCTTCTCGACGGCCAAAGTGTCGAGGAATGCTTCCATCGCCTCGCCGAACGGACTCGGTAGTCTGGGGCCCTGCCGCGAGCTGACGTTCATGCTAAGGCATTACCACGTTGCCCTGTGTCCTCGCTATCGCAGCCGGGGATGAGCAGCGAGATGACGCCGAGCGTCGCCATCGCGAGCTGCCCCTCAAAGCCGGTCGTCCTTCGCCCGTGATGGCTGCGGTGCGTGGGCAAGACAAGCCGTTCGTCCGGTATGGCCGCGAGGCGGCCGATCAGGTTCTCGAGATCGGGCAGGGATGCGCCGAGTGCGCCGGCGAACTCACGCGAGTCCACGCCGCGGGCCGCCACAACCAGGCTGAGCGCCCCGGCCAGCAGGAGGGCCTCCTCCGGGATGTCGAGATCCCGATGGGGAAGCATGTCGGCGAGAGCGTGAGACGCAGCGCCAGCGAGGGCTGCCTGGACTCGCGTCCGGCAGAGCCGAGCGATGGTGGATCCAAGAAGTGCGTGGACGGCAACGATCATGCTCTGTCTCGGCTGTGCGAGGGCTGCCTGGAGTTGCTGTCGAACGCGCGCTGCACCGATGCTTCTGCGGCGCGTGCCTCGAGTCCACCTTCGGCTAGAGGGCCCTATCGCGGCCGCGGGTCAGGCGTGGTCCCCTTGAGCCAACACCAGTATTCGTAGATCCTCCAGAGGTACTCCCGCGTCTCACGGTAGGGAGGGACTCCCTTGTGTCTGTCCACGGCCCCGACACCCGCGTTGTAGGCGGCGAGCGCTTTGTTCCAGTCGTTGTGATACTTGTCCAAGTTGCGGCGGAGAATCCGGACAGCGACATGGAGATTCGCGATTGGGTCGTAGGCATCTACATTGTGAGCGGCCGCAGTCGCTGGCATGAGCTGCCCCAGGCCCATGGCCCCCTTGTAGGACCGAGCCTTCGGGTTGAACCGGGATTCGGCCGCGATGACAGCGACGACGAGGTAGGGATCGAGGCTATACTTCGCCGAGTACTTGATGATGCTGTCGGCGATATTGTCGACCTCGCGCGGCCCGAGCCTCGGGTTGAGATGTGCTATGGCCAGCTTGCACACGATCGAGGGATCGCCCGCCTGGCCCGGCATGGGATGAGAGCGTCTCAGCTCGGCCGCCGAGCGGGCGATCTCCTTGGGATCGGTCGGGGGAAACTTGAGGGCGGCCCTGGCGGCCTCCCGGAGCAACTCGATGGGTGTCTTGTCCCAGGTTATGTCGACGAGACGCAGTCGTGCCGTTGGGTGGGGCTCAGCTGGCTCGACCAGGCACCGGACCCGAGCGCGGGGGTGCGCCTCCTCGGGAGAGCCGTCGCACTCGATCTCCACTGTGGTCTCGTCCACCAGCTGCAGCAGGATCATGCGCTCGTCCCCGCTGGCGAATATCCCCTGGATGATGCCGGAGACCTCCAGGGCGCGCCCGGATTCCGCTCGGCGCGCCTGCTTCACCTGGGGGCCGCTCACGACCTCAATGGGCCGGAGTCGGGCGATGCTCTTCTCGTATTCGGCCTCGGAGCTCCCGAAGGCGGGATGCGATAGCGCCCCGGAAAGCAGGATGCCTACGGCCAGCGCAGTCCACGTCGCCGATTTGACCGCTTCGTATCGAGTTGACGGCGAGCCGACCATCGCAGGGACATTATACCGCAATGGCTGGCTCGGAAACAACGGTGGTGAGGGCGATCACGGGCTCCCAGACGGCACGGGTCGGGAGAATGGCACACGGAGAGCGGGGTCCTGTCTTCTCGGAGAGCAGGGCGAGGGCGACGCCGAACCGAACGAAGTGCTGTGCCAGGTAACTCCAAGGAGAGCACTGATGGCGAAGATCGCCAGGAGCATCGTGGAGCTGATCGGGAACACCCCGCTCGTGGAGTTGAGCAAAGTGACCGACGGCGCGCCCGCGCGCGTCGTCGCCAAGCTGGAGCTCTGCAATCCAGCCGGAAGCGTCAAAGACCGCATTGGGTACTCAATGATCGAAGCGGCCGAGAACGAAGGGCGGATCGCGCCGGGCAAGTCGGTGCTCATCGAACCGACCAGCGGCAACACCGGCATCGCCCTGGCCATGGTGGCCGCTGCCCGGGGCTATCGCCTCATCCTGACGATGCCCGACACGATGAGTCTCGAGAGGAGGCTGCTTCTGCGGGCATTCGGCGCGGAGCTGGTGCTGACACCCGGCGCAGAGGGCATGCGCGGCGCTGTCGCCAGGGCCGAGCAGCTCCTGGCTGAGACAGAGAACTCGTTCATGCCTCAGCAATTCAACAATCCCGCCAACCCGCGAATCCATCGCCTCACTACGGCGGAGGAGATTTGGGCCGATACCGATGGCGAGATGGACATATTCGTCGCTGGGGTCGGGACAGGCGGAACCATCACCGGGGTGGGGCACGCGCTCAAACCCAGGAAGCCGGAGCTGAAGGTGGTGGCCGTCGAGCCGGCCGCCTCACCCGTGCTGTCCGGCGGCGAGCCGGGGCCCCACAAGATCCAGGGCATTGGGGCGGGGTTCACCCCGGAAGTGCTCGACATGGCTGTGGTGGATGAGGTCCTGCGGGTCAGCGACGACGACGCGCTCACGATGGCGCGGCGACTCATTGAGGAGGAGGGAATCCTCTGTGGCATCTCGTCCGGAGCCAACACCTGGGCAGCGGTGCAGGTCGCGCACAGACCGGAGAACGAAGGCAAGCTGATCGTGACGGTCCACCCGAGTACGGGCGAACGCTATCTCTCTACGGCCATGTTTGCCGACCTCGTCGGCGAGCAGCAGGAGGAGGACGCGGGAGCCCAGCTCTAGCCGCGTCCCCGCGCCGGCCGCCTGCAGTGCCGCGCTCGCCTGTGCGGCAGGAGCGCTTGGCTAGGGCGCAGAAGCCGCCGGGGAATGCGTGATCGCATGGCGCCATGATCCTCTTCCCTGACCTATCCAAGCCGGTTCGTCACGCTCTCAAGTGGGACTCAATCTCGGCCGCTGTTGGCGGGCTGAGCGTGGGCGCCATGTTCCCCTTCCTCGGTGTTATCCTCCGCCGCGACCTGGGGGCCTCCGCCTTCCTCATTGCCATGCTCGGCGCCTCCTGGTCACTCGGCAATCTCTTCAATCCCCTCATGGCCTATCACCTCCGCGGCCGCGTCAAGCTCCCCTATGCTGTCTGGCCCCCCATCATCAGCCGCGTCCTCTATCTGTTCATGCCTTTCGCGGTGACCGCCCCTGTCTTCGCAGGCATCGCCGTCCTGGCCGCGGCCATCGGCGCCCTCGCAACCCCCGCCTACGCGGCCGTCATCCGCGATGCCTATCCAGTTGAGCGCCGCGGATTCCTCATGGGTGTCGTGCGGGTGGTGTGGGTGGCCGGCGCCATGATCGGCGCCCTCGCCGGCGGCTTCCTCCTTGAGCGGTTCAGCTACCGCTGGGTCTTTCCAGTGCTCGCGGTCATCGCCATCGCCGGGGTCGCCGCCTTCGCCCGCATCGGCGTGCCGGCCGCGCCGGACGAATCCGAAGCCCGGCGCACCGACGTGTTCGAGGCCTTCAGGGTGCTGCTCACCGACCGCCTCTTCCGGCTCTACGCGGCATCTTTCTTCCTCTGGGGGTTCGGCAACATCATCCTCATCCCGGTCTTCCCGGTCTTTCAGTGGGACATTCTTCACATATCAAACCGCTGGGTGGGATACCTGGCGACCGTCGCCGCCGGAGCCAGCATGGTTGGGTTCATCGTCTGGGGTCGGCTCCTGGATCGGAGCGGGCCGTTCCGCCTCTTGCTCGGCATGCTCGGCTTCGCGGCAGTGACCCCGCTTACGTACTTTCTGTCACACTCGCTGCCGCCGCTGCTGATCGCCGCTGCCGCACAGGGCATGGCGATGGCGGCAGGCGAGTTGGGCTATGTCAACGCCGCTATGCGCTTCGGCCGGCGCGAGGCCGTCACGTACTACGCGGGCATGTTCGCCTTTCTGCAGGCCGTCCGCGGTATCCCCGGCCCTTTCATTGGCGCCGCGCTGAGCGAGTGGCTCGGCCCCAGGCCGGTGTTCCTCATCCCCCTCGGCCTGTGGCTCATCTCTGCCCTCGTCGCCGTCATTGGCTGGCGCCGCGCGCGGGGCCAGCTCGATCCACAGCCCTGACACCCGCCCCGATCTGTCTCTCCCCTTCGGGACCCCCGCCGAACCAGAAGGAAAGCAGGCCCAGTACTGCCTCTCCGTCCCAACTCGACACCTCTTCTCTCTATCCCCCCAGCTCCTTCGTCGCCGCGGCCAGATTGAGCCTACGCACGTAAACGAAGCTGGGGAGCTGGGCGAGCAGAGTGAGCAAGAGGACGCCGATGATGGCGATCACGTACGTTCGAGCGAATATCACAGGCTCCATGGTGAAGGACTCCGTCTGCGAGGCACGGACCAACGCGAAATCCAGCCACCGCCCCAGAGGTATCCCGGCCGCGATCCCCACCGCCGCAATCAGCAGATTCTCAACCGTGATGAACCAGGCGATCCTCCGCAGCCCATACCCAAGCGTCCGCAGTGTCGCCAGCTCCCGCGTTCGCTCCAGCACGCTGATGCTGACCGAGGTGAACACCACCGCGAACGCCAGTCCCACCCCGAAGAACGCGATGACCCCCATGAAGGCCTGAGTGAACTTGAGCATCTCTTGGATCTGCTCGTGTGTCTGCGTCTGGGTCTGCACCGAGGCCACGGTCGGCATGCGCTCCAACCGCTCGCGAAGCCATCCCGTCTGCCCATCTTTCGTCTGGATAAGCGCCGCGCTCACTGCGTTCAACGGATAGCCCAGCCGGTTCGCGAAAAGCCGCTGCACCTCATCCATCCCCATATACACCATCGACCCGACCGGCTGCGTGATCTCCGGCCCCACCCGCACCGTCGTCGTT
>JALGXV010000315.1 GCA_029821885.1 Candidatus Hebobacteria bacterium | reverse complement strand
ATCGCCAGCGTGCCGCGGGAGTTGATGAGGAAGCCAGCGTTGGTCAGCCACCAGAGCGCGGTTCGTCTGGATCGGTGGAAGGCCTCCGATCCGATGGGCTGGCTCGGGGATGCGCTTACTTGTCCAGGTCGGCGCGCCATTGATCCCTCCTGGGTTGCCGGGGGCGGAACTTGAGAATCCTGACAGTGGCCGCTCCTGTCCATACCTCTTCTGAGTTCGGGCTCCCAGATTCCTGCCGGGCGGCGGCCGGAGCAGCGAATCGAACTTGCACTCGAGGTCCAGCAGGAGGGCCGGCGGCCGTGGCGGAAGAGGCAAGGGGGAGAGGGGAGGGGCCACCGTTAGGCGGGAGGACCAGGAGGCACGGCCATGGCCAAGGCGCGAGTGACCATCACCCTGAAGAAGACGATCATGGACGCGCAGGGGCAGACGGTAGAGAAGGCTCTTCACAACCTCGGCTACGAGGGAGTGCAGAACCTGCGGATCGGCAAGTACATCGAGATGGAGCTGAATGGCGCGCCGGCCGCCGAGCTCCCCACCCAAGTCGACGAGATGTGCCGGAAGCTCCTCGCGAACCCGATCATCGAAGACTTCCGCGTCGAGATCGAGGAGTAGGCGATGGCCACCGCGACGAAGATGCGCTTCGGCATCGTCATCTTCCCGGGTTCGAACTGCGAGACAGACACCTGGCATGCCCTCAACGACCAGGTGGGCGCGCCGGTCAACTACATCTGGCACACCGAAACCGACCTCTCGGGCTACGATTGCGTGATCCTGCCCGGCGGGTTCAGCTATGGCGACTATCTCCGGACCGGTGCGGTTGCACGCTTCTCGCCGGTGATGGAAGCGGTGAGCGACTTTGCTGGCAAGGGCGGCCTGGTGCTGGGAATCTGCAATGGCTTCCAGATCCTGCTGGAGGCGGGGCTGCTCCCGGGGGCGATGATGCGCAACCTGGGCCAGACGTTCGTGTGCCGGTATGTGCACCTCCGCGTCGAGTCAGCCAACACCCCCTATACGCGTGGGATGGAAAAGGGCTCTGTGCTGCGTATCCCCATCGCCCATGGGGAGGGGAACTACTACGCAGATGAGGCGACTCTGGCGGACCTGAAGCGAAACGACCAGATCGTGTTCCGCTTCAGCACGGCCGAGGGGGAGATCACCGCGGAGGCCAACCCGAACGGGGCGCTCGACAACATCGCCGGCATCTGCAATCGAGAGCGCAATGTCCTGGGCATGATGCCGCACCCGGAGAGATGCAGCGATCCGATCCTCGGGTCGGCCGACGGGCGGCTGGTGTGGGAGAGCTTGCTGCAAACCGCTTGAGGTGGGCACAGGCTGACGCAGCGCGAGACCAGACGGGAGAGCAGAATGGCGATCGAAGCGCGCATGTGGCGCGAGCTGGGCCTGAGCGACGATGAATACCAGCGCATACTGGATGCGATCGGCCGGGAGCCGACGCCCACCGAGCTGGCGATGTTCTCCGTGGAGTGGTCGGAGCACTGCGGCTATCCGCGAAGCCGGCCGCTTCTCGCACTCTTCCCCAAAGAGGGGAAGTACGCTGCCCAGAGCGACGCGAGCGCGGACGCCGGCGGCGTCGAGGTAAGGCCGGGACTTACCGTGCTCTTCAAGATGGAGAGCCACAACCACCCGAGCCAGGTCGAGCCGTTCCAGGGCGCGGCTACGGGTGTGGGGGGGATCATCCGGGATATCTTTACGATGGGGGCCCGGCCGATCGCAGTGCTCGATCCGCTCCGGTTCGGGGAGCTCGACGCGCCGCTGGCGCGCTACCTCCTGCGACAGGTCGTCAACGGCATCTCCTTCTACGGGAACTGCCTCGGTGTGCCAACCATCGGCGGTGAACTGCAGTTCGAAGAACCGTATAAGGGCAATTGCCTCGTCAACGTGATGGCGGTTGGCGTGGTGGAGACGGACAAGATCGCAGGGAGCCGCGCGGTAGGGGAGGGCAATCCGGTCCTTGTCGTGGGCAACTCGACGGGTCGCGACGGCATCGGCGGCGCGAGCATACTCGCCAGCCACGAGTTCGGCGAGGACGAGGAGAAGCGGCCGACGGTCCAGATCGGGGATCCGTTCACCGAGAAATGCCTCATCGAGGCCTGTCTCGAGGCCCTCGCGTCGGGCGCGGTGGTGGGGCTCAAGGACATGGGGGCGGCCGGACTGACCTGCACCACCTGCGAGATGTCCGCAGCCGGCGGGCACGGTATGGACGTGGACCTTCAGAAAGTGCCTCGCCGGGAGCCGGGCATGGAGCCCTGGGAGATCATGATGTCGGAGTCCCAGGAGCGCATGCTCCTGGTTGCGGAGAAGGGGCGCGAGGAAGAGGTATTGGGCATCTTTCGCAAGTGGGGCCTCAACGCCGTCATCGTCGGGAAGGTGACTGGTGACGGAATCCTGCGCGTCCGGGACGACGGGCAAGTCGTCGCCGAGCTGGAGGCCAAGGTGCTGGCCGACCCGCCGGTGTATCACTTGCCAACAGAGGAGCCGGCCTACTATGCCGAGGTCCAGTCGGCCGACCTCTCGCAGGTTCCGCAGCCGGACGACATGGGGCAAGTGCTTCGGGACCTCCTGGCGAGCCCCAACATCGCGAGCGCGGCCTGGGTCTATCACCAGTACGATCACATGGTGCAGACCAACACCGTGGTCGCGCCGGGAGGCGACGCGGCCGTTCTGCAGCTCAAGGGCTATCGGGAGGGCATCGCGGTCACGACTGATGGGAACGGGCGGTACTGCTATCTCGATCCCTACCTCGGCGCGCAGTTGGTGCTGGCCGAGGCGACACGCAACCTCGTGTGCGTGGGGGCAGAGCCGGCCGGGGTGACGGACTGCCTGAACTTCGGAAACCCGGAGAAGCCTGACCGGTTCTGGCAGTTCAAGCGCTGTGTGGAGGGGCTTGCCGACGCCTGCAAGCACTTCGAACTCCCCGTGGTCAGCGGTAATGTGAGCTTCTATAACGAGACGCCGGACACGGCCGTCTACCCGACGCCGGTGCTGGGTGTCGTCGGTGTGCTGGAAGATGTTCAGCGCCACTGCACTATCGGCTTCAAGCAGGCCGGCGATGTTGTGCTTCTGCTCGGCGACAGCTACGACGACCTCGGCGGCAGCGAGTACCTGAAGCGCGTCCACGGCCTGGTCACCGGGAAGGCCCCCGCGCTCGACCTCGACCGCGAGAAGGCGGTCCAGGCGGTTTGCCTCGAAGCCGTGAGGCAGGGCCTTGCGGCCTCGGCCCACGACTGCTCGGACGGCGGCCTTGCGGTGGCGCTCGCCGAGTGCTGCATCTGGGGGCAGATCGGCGCCAGCATCACGTTGCCTGGCGACCCGGAAGGCGTGCGGTTGGATGCCCGGCTCTTCGGCGAATCGCCGTCGCGCATCGTGCTGTCGGCCTCCGCGGAGAAGGCCCGCGATATTCAGCAGCTGGCTTCGAAGCAAGGCGTCTCGTCCCACCTGCTGGGCGAGGTGGGCGGCGACGCGCTGAGGATAGAAGCGGACGGCGAGCGGCGGCTATCGGAGCAGGTGGCAAAGATGGAGGCGATCTGGCGAGGCGCGATTCCAT
>JALGXV010000314.1 GCA_029821885.1 Candidatus Hebobacteria bacterium | reverse complement strand
AATGCGGCGCTGCGAGTCTAGCCGAACGCCCTCGCCCAGTCAAACCCCTGTGATCGGCTAGGGGCCTGCAGACGAGCGCCGGCTTCCCGGTCAAAGGCGAGTGCTTGCTCATACAAAGCCCGGCCGGATCGGCGAGAAGTATGGAACAAACCCGGTGCGAGCCAGGATAGTGTTTGTATCCCAGGCTTCGGCCCCGTGCACCGGAGGGATGCACGTGCGGGGCCGACACAACAATCGGAGGGGAAGCCGATGACCCAAGCTAAGCTGGCGTGCTGGGGAGAGGTCTTCCGTGTCTGCATGAGGACGACGGGCACGGAGCTTCTGGCGAAGCATCTTGTGCAGCTGCCCGAGGACGACCGCCTGATGCTCCTGGACAGTATTGACTCGGACATGCTGCGCGCCAAAGTCGATTGCCTGCTGAGAGGGCAGCAGCAGCAACTGGCACTGGGATAGGGGCTTCGGAGTCGTGCAAGCGATTGGCCCGCGAAGGCTCGGGGTTGGCGGCAGACCTGAGCCGAGGATCTCCTCGTCAATGGCTATCGCCGACAAGCGGATGTGGCTCCCGGTGGCATCGGCGGCCTGCCTTGCCCTGGCCCTGGTCTGCTCCGAGTCGATCCACTTCCGCTCGTTCTGGCCGGAGCTTCTCACCGTCGCCAGCCTCGGCCTCCTCCTGACGTCACTGCTGCGCGATGTGCAGGAGACTCTGACGCGGGTCGGGGCCGACGGAGACCGGCCGGCCTGAGCGAACCTGTCTCTACCGTCTCTGCCGCAAGGCCCGGGGGCCGAATCCCGCGGGCAGCGCGCCCATCACCGTGGATCAGACCATCAGGGCCGCGGCGGTTCGGAAGACCTCCGCGCAGACACACTTCTGAGAAGGGAACGGCACCCACAGGCCGACCCCCCGGCGTTCCTACACTCTCCGACGGTGCGCATCCGCTCCTCATCTCGCGAGGGGACAAAGGTGGCGACTCCAGCGCGAGGCCCATTCGCCGGTTCCCCATGCCAGCGCCTTCGGCATAGAGCGAAGAAGCACACCCCTAATCTGTGGCCCGGGGAGCTCTTGACAGGGCCGAGGCGTGTTGAGGCGGCAGTGGACGGGCGAAGTCACAGACCCCGGTTCAGGTTGACGTGGTTCTGGGTAGCTTGTAGCATATATGCAACTCGTTTCGATGGGCATTCCGCTGAGTTGCCGCGCTGAGGCGCCGACAGTGCCCGCTGGAAGGGGATATCATGCTGCCGCGGTGTGCGACCCGCGACTACGCGCCTGACATGGATAAGCCTGTCATGCGGATTGGTGCAGTCGCCGACCTGCTCGGCGTATGCGTGAGGATGGTGCGCGTGTACGAGGAGCGCGGGCTGGTCGTGCCTGCGCGCAGGAACAACCAGCGCCTCTACAGCTTTAGCGATGTCTGCTGGCTTGGGCGCATTCGCGAGCTCGTCAACGACCAGGGATATGACCTCGCGGAGGTGGCTCGCCTCATATCTCTGCCCGCCTGCTGGCAGCTCACGAACTGCCCCGAGGAGGTGAGGGCAGAGTGTCCCGTAGCGCAGTCTCCCGGCAAGCGCTGCTGGGAGATCGCCAAGCGAGAGGGGCGCGAGACCCGCTGCGAGGCCTGCCAGATCTACCGCCTCGCCATGCAGAGGGCGGCCTGACCGACAGCTGCAGGCGACCTCTCCTCCCCTGGATGGTGCGCGGCCATCAGGCCAAAGCCTTCTGCACAGAACCTGCCGGCCTCGCTTCCCCTGGACGGCGCCAGCGCCCCCCAAGGCTGGACCTGCGGCGACTTCGCACCTGCCCCAAGAGGGCCTGGGAGCGGAAGGTACGCACCGGGGGTTGACCTGCCGGAGGCCGGGCGGCTCAGGGCAGAGTTACAGAAAAACTACAAACGCCCCTTGACACGCACCGGGGGACACGTTACTCTCGTAGTGTAATGCTGGGCTACACGCGCTCACAGGACTGCCGTCGCATGTGCATGCGATAGCCGCTCGCGCACCGGCTATTGACGCTGGCGCGCGGCGGCTTGTCGGCCCGTGAGCCGGGGCGGCGCTCAGCACAACGATTCCTTTCCTCCATCCCCATCCTCTCCAGCGGCGCCACGCTTCGGATCTCGGCTGCCATTCCCCTCGTGAAGTCCATGCCCGCAGACTGATTCCAACTGCGGGTCCATTCCAAGGTCCGTCGCCCCTCCGGCGCGGACGAGAAAGGGACGTGCTGCCATGCCCAAGTCGAGAATCGCAGAGAGCATAGACCAGTTGATAGGTGAGACGCCGCTGCTGCGGCTGCGACGCGTCACTGACGATGCCGGCGCCACTGTGCTCGCGAAGCTGGAGTCCTTCAACCCCGGCGGAAGCGTCAAGGATCGCATCTGTCTTTCGATGATCGACGCGGCAGAGCGCGAGGGAACGATCGAGCCCGGCAAGACGACGATGATCGAGCCGACCAGCGGGAACACAGGCATCGGGCTGGCGATGATCGCGGCCGCCCGCGGTTACTCCCTGCTGCTGACAATGCCGGAGAGCATGAGCGTGGAGCGGCGACGGCTGCTGCAGGCATACGGCGCCGAACTCGTGCTCACGCCAGCCGAAGGTGGCATGAGTGAGGCCGTGCGCGAAGCTGAGAGGCTGCTCGCCGAGAGGCCGAACTCGTTCATGCCTCAGCAGTTCAAGAACCCGGCCAATCCCGAGATCCATGAGCAGACAACTGCGGAGGAGCTATGGAGAGACACCGAGGGAAACGTGGACGTGTTCGTGGCCGGCATCGGTACCGGCGGCACGATAACCGGCGTTGCCAGGGCCTTGAAGCCACGCAAGCCCGACATCACATACATTGCTGTAGAGCCGACCAAGTCGCCGGTCCTCTCGGGAGGGCAGGCTGGGCGTCACAAGATACAAGGCATCGGCGCGGGATTCGTGCCGGATGTGCTCGACCTTGAAGTGGTCGACGAGATCATCCAAGTCGAAGAGGAGGACTCCGTCACCATGACGCGGCGACTCGCAGCCGAGGAGGGCGTCCTCTGTGGGATATCAGCC
Organism: Candidatus Hebobacteria bacterium; assembly: GCA_029821885.1. Classification (GTDB taxonomy): domain Bacteria; phylum Armatimonadota; class Hebobacteria; order Hebobacterales; family Hebobacteraceae; genus Hebobacterum. The sequence goes on along the minus strand of JALGXV010000314.1, from coordinate 551 downwards.
GGCGCCGCTGCTCACGTGGCCGTGCAAGTCGCAAGCCGAGCCGAGAACGACGGCCGGACCGTGGTCGTCGTCCTTCCAGATACGGGGGAGCGGTACTTGTCGGGAGACCTGTTCGGAGACTAGGACATCGCGGGGATCGCCCCGGCCCGCTCGCCTGGAGGGCAGGGGCCCCCGGAAGTCAGCAATCAGGATCGCCGAACTGCGATCCATTGGGTGAACTTCGAAACCAGGCGGAGGGAACCATGCCTAAGACGATCAGAGAGATCAACGAGAAGATAGCGGCGGGTGATGTCGTGGTGGTGACGGCGGAGGAGATGATCGACATCGTGGAGGAGGAGGGCGCCGCCAAGGCGGCAGCACACGTCGATGTCGTGACAACGGGCACATTCGGCCCGATGTGCTCATCCGGGGCGCTCATCAACGTCGGGCATGCGACTCCACGGATGAAGATCCAGAAGGCCTGGCTCAATGAAGTCCCCGCCTACGCAGGCCTGGCGGCCGTGGACATCTACATCGGTGCGACCGAGATGGCCGAGGGCGATCCCCTGAAT
>JALGXV010000313.1 GCA_029821885.1 Candidatus Hebobacteria bacterium | reverse complement strand
GGTCTCCCTGGTCACCCCACAGTGAACCGTTATGAAATCGACGCCGTCAGCCGCCTGCTTCTCGATGACGTCGAACAGCGAATCCTCGGACATGCCGGCGATTCCCTCGCCGATTCCCCCGGCTTCGATGGCGGCCTGGTAGATCGGCACTGTCCCGACGGAGACGGGGCACTCCGCCAGCACCGCGCGCCGGCTCGCGTCCAGATCGCCGGCCGTGCTGAGGTCCATGACAGAGTCGGCGCCCGCGTCGAGCGCCGCGCCGAGACGGGCGGCGACTCCCTCCGAGGAGGGGTCTTCGCCCGAGCTGCCGATGTTCGCGTTGACCTTGATGCGCAGCCCGGCCCCGATGGCCGTCGGCCGCGGGCAGCGCCGGTTGATGTTGACGGGAAGGACGATCTTGCCGGCAGCGATGCCTTCGCGCAGCAGCTCGACATCGACCTGCTCGCGCTCGGCGGCCTCTCGCATCTCCGGCGAGGGCTCGCCCGCCCGTGCGATCTCAAGCTGAGTCATTGGTACTGCTCCTGCTCATCCGAGCCGCGCACTGCTCACGCATTCGCGCAGCGCCCTCGCGGCTGCGGCCATGTCGGCCGCGCCGGCCACAGCCGAGATCACTGCGATCCCATCTGCGCCGGCCCGGATCACTCCCTCCACATTGTCGCAGGTGAGGCCGCCGATGGCAAGCACGGGAATCGACACCGTGCGCTTGATCGCGCCAATCGGCCCCAGGCCGATCGCATCGCCCGCGTCGGCCTTCGAGCCCGTCGGGAAGACGGGACCGACGCCGAGGTAGCTGGCGCCGGCCGCCTGCGCCTCTGCGGCATCTGAGGGATTGTCCACAGACGCTCCGATCAGCCTCTCCGCGCCGAGAAGTCGCCGCGCGGCCGCTATCGGCATGTCGTCCACTCCAAGGTGCGCCCCGTCCGCTTCGGCCGCCAGCACGATGTCCACACGATCGTTCACGACGAAGGCCGCGCCGTGCTCACGCGTCAGAGCGCGGATCTGCTCGGCAAGCTCCAGCATCGCCCGGCCGGGCAGTTCCTTCTCCCGCAACTGGATGATCGTCGCGCCGCCCTCCAGGGCCGCCCGCGCAACATCGACATGGCCTCGCCGGGGTCGCTCCGCTTGGGCCGTGATGACACAGAGGTCGAAACACACCATCGCCTTCACATGCCTTGCCTGGCACCACAGTTTCGATCGGGCTGCGGGGCCGCTCTAACGACAAGTATAGGAAGCCGCGAAAGGAGGTGTCAAGCGAACGGATGCTGAGGCGTCGTCTGCTCTGGCCGCGCTGTCGCGGCCATCGGTGCTACCTCGCCAACAGCCAGAGGCTAGCCGCCATCACGATCATGCCGGCGATTGCGCCGACTATAGCGAGGTGCTGCTCGCCGTGCTCCTGCGCCGCCGGCAGGAGTTCGTCCAGCGAGATAAAGACCATGAGACCGGCGACCCCTGCCAACACCGCGGCGAGCACGGCATCTGTCAGGATCGGCAGCAGGAACACCGCCGCCAGACCGGCCCCAACCGGCTCGGCAACGCCGGACAGGAACGACCAGAGGAAGGCCTTCTTCTTGCTGCGGGTGGCGGCGTAGACCGGCGCGGCGACGGCCAATCCCTCGGGGATGTTGTGCATCGCGATCGCGATCGCGATGGCGCTCCCTACTCCTGGGTCGGCCAGGGTCGCGACGAACGTGGCCATGCCCTCGGGCAGGTTGTGTATGCCGATGCCGAGGGCGACGAACAATCCCAGCCGCAGCAGGCGACTCTCGTTCCCAGCCCCCGCGCTGTCGGCCACTCCCTCGTAGGAGTGCGGCACGGCCTCGTCGAGCAGGAACATCGCGCCCAGCCCCGCGAAGAACGCAACCATGCCCCAGCCGAAGCCGAGCACTTCCATGCCCTTCGGAAGAAGCTCGACGAAGGAGACGAGGATCATCACCCCGGCCGCGAACCCCAGCGACAGCGCCATGAACCGTCGGCCGGGATCTCTGATCATCACCGCGAGGGCGCTGCCGACGGTCGTCGACAGTCCGGCCAGCGTTGCCAGCAGCAGCGCGAGCGCGACCGTGGACACGGAGCCCTCCTCCCTTCTCGCCTACCTGTGCGGCGTGGCCCGTCGCCATTCCTTCAGCGAGCGGGTGCCAACGCGACAGCACTTCTGCTCCCCTGCCGCGTTCGGTAGTATGGCGCAGACCCGCGGGCGGGGAGGGGAAGATGCGATTCGTGGATCCTCCTGTCCCGGCCATCGTGGCCGCGACGCCACTGGCGGGAACAACAAGTCCCCTGTACGGGTCTAACTGCTAGATATCCGGGCGGTCGCTCGGCCTGTCGAGTCGGGCGAAGGAGTCGTGGAATGCGAAAGTTCAGGTGGGCCGCAGTGCTGGCAGTGCTTGCAGCCGCAACGCTCTGGCCACAGGGTGAGCCGTTGGGCAGCGATGCGGATAGCGCATCGCCCGGAGGGTCCGCTTTCGTGCCATCGGGCGAGGTTGGGGAGCTGGCCCGCCTGCTGCTGGAGGGGGATGCGAGTGAGGGCAGGTCCGGCTTCGACCTGGACGGCGACGACGCGAGGGTGCAGGCGATGCGGCGCCTCTCGGAGATCGCCACCCCGGAGGCGGTGAAGGTGCTCTCCCGCTTCCTGACCAGGCCCGACGCGGACAGGAAGCTGAAGGCATGCGCCGTCGCCGCGCTGGGGCGGACGGGCACGAAGGAGGCCGTGGAGGCGCTGGCCCGCTTCGAGCAGTGGGCCGAGTGGCGGCGGACCGTACCCGGTCCCTTCTCGTTCGGCGACAAGGAGTTCGCCATCCATCACTTCGGACCGACTAGGCTCGAATCCTTGATGAGGCATAAGGGCACCGACGGCCGGTGGTGGGCGGTATTCGAATGGGACAAGTTCGGGCTGGCAAACGAGGAGGGAGGAGAACCAGACTTGTGGGTCACCTCCTCCACAGACGGCCAATTCTGGGACCCGCCCATACTCATCCAGCGTCGCGAGCCGCTGATGGACTGGCTCAGGGAAGTGGCCGAGGACCGGTCGCGCCTGGGGGAGTTCACGAAGGACTCCGACGCCGACGGCCTGCCAGACCTGGTGGAGAGCCGCTACGAAACCGACCCGGCGAACCCGGACACCGATGGCGACGGGGTGGATGACGGTGAGGACGGCAATCCGCTGACACCCGGGGGACAGGTGACGGGAGATCAGGCGGAGATCAGGCAGGCGGTCTTCTCGATCCTCTTCGCGACCTGTGACAGCGACTCCCCGCTCTATGTCGTGCCCCCGGGCGAGTTCGCGGATCAGGAGTACCGGGGCTATCAGGGCGTGGTGCTTCGCTCGCCTGAGATCAAGCTGGGCCGGGTCAACGTACGGGGCATCGACGTGGAAATGAAGTCGCCGACCTCGGCGGTTGCGAGCATCACCGACTACGAGGCGGACGAGGCCGCCAGCGGCCACCGGGCGGTCTTGGAGAAGGTGCACGGGAGATGGGTGGTGGTGGACTTCAGAATGACGTGGATTTCGTAGGCGCCACCGAAGACGATACGCCGGCCGCATCCGCGGTTCAGCAGCCGCAACGGCCGGCTGCCGCGGGTCA